>DATLFN010000123.1 GCA_035540975.1 Acidimicrobiales bacterium | reverse complement strand
CCACGGGGGGGCGGGCAGCGGCATCACGGTCGACCCCGGGAAGCGGGGCGAGCTGACCCACCGGTTCGACCAGGCGGGCGAGGTGTTCGTCGGGTGCCACGAGCCGGGCCACTACCCGGCCATGCGGATCAGGGTGACGGTGGCGTAAGGCCTCCCGTCGGGGCCTCGCCGGGACGTCGCCTTGCGCCCCGCGCGCCGCCGGCGGTAGCAAGGGCACCGGGTGGGGACCGGCCGGCGGGTGCGAAACACACCGTTCACGTACGCGAAAGGGCGCGGAAACGGCGGCCTGCCACTCTCCACCGGACCCGACCCCGACGAGACACGGAGCACGACGGCCTTGACCATCAAAGCGGAGTACATCTGGATCGACGGCACCGAGCCGACCCCCCTGCTGCGGTCCAAGACGAAGATCGTCGACAACCCCGGCAGCCTCCCTATCTGGGGCTTCGACGGGTCGAGCACCAACCAGGCGCCCGGTGAGAACTCCGACTGCGTCCTTCGCCCCGTGTGCTCGGTGCCCGACCCGCTGCGCGGCGGCCCGAGCCTCCTCGTCATGTGCGAGGTCCTCGACACCGACATGACGCCCCACCGCACGAACACGCGAGCCGCCCTGGCCGAGGTGGAGGAGAAGTACCACCAGCACGAGCCCTGGTTCGGGATCGAGCAGGAGTACACGATGTTCAAGGGCAGCCGGCCCCTCGGGTTCCCCGAGAGCGGCGGCTACCCGGGCGCCCAGGGGCCGTACTACTGCGGGGTCGGTGCCGACGACGTCTACGGCCGCCCCGTGGTCGAGGCGCACCTCGACGCCTGCCTGAAGGCCGGCATCGCCGTGTCCGGCATCAACGCCGAGGTCATGCCCGGCCAGTGGGAGTTCCAGGTCGGCCCCCTCGGCCCGCTGGCCGTGTCCGACCAGCTGTGGCTGGCCCGCTGGCTGCTGCACCGGGTGGGCGAGGACCACGGCATCTCCATCACCCTCGACCCCAAGCCCGTCCGGGGCGACTGGAACGGCGCCGGCGCCCACACCAACTTCTCCACCCGGGAGATGCGTGAGTCGTACGACGCCGTGGTGGCGGCCGCCGAGGCCCTGGGCAAGAACGCCGACCACCACGTCGCCAACTACGGCGACCGCATCGAGCACCGCCTCACCGGCGAGCACGAGACGGCGCCGTACCACGAGTACAGCTACGGCGTCTCCAACCGGGGCGCCTCGGTCCGCATCCCGTGGCAGGTCGCCAAGGACGGCAAGGGCTACCTGGAGGACCGCCGGCCGAACGCCAACTGCGATCCCTACACCGTCACCCGCCTGATCGTGGAGACCTGCTGCTCCGCCATGGAAGAGCTGTAGCGGCGGTCGAGGTCGGCCAACCTGTAGCGGGAACGTCCCGGATCCGGGACGTTCCCGCTACAGGTTCGGGACCGGGCAGCTGACGCCGGTGCCGCCCAGGCCGCAGTACCCGTTGGGGTTCTTGGCCAGGTACTGCTGGTGGTAGGCCTCGGCGTGGTAGAAGGGCCCGGCGGGCGCGATCTCGGTGGTGATGGCGCCGTAGCCCCGGGCGGCCAGGGCCTCCTCGAACAGCGCCTTCGACGACGCCGCGGCGGCCGCCTGGTCGGGCGTGGTGGTGTAGATCGCCGACCGGTACTGCGACCCCAGGTCGTTGCCCTGGCGCATGCCCTGGGTCGGGTCGTGGCCCTCCCAGAACACCCGGAGCAGCGTCTCGTAGCTCACCCTGGCCGGGTCGAACACCACCAGCACCGCCTCGGTGTGGCCGGTGCGCCCGCTGCAGGTCTCCTCGTAGGTGGGGTTGGGCGTGAAGCCGCCGGCATAGCCCACCGCCGTGGTGAAGACCCCGTCGAGCTCCCAGAACTTGCGCTCGGCGCCCCAGAAGCACCCCATGCCGAACACCGCCTGCTCCAGGCCCTCGGGGAACGGGGGCCGGATCGGCGTGCCCAGGACGACGTGGTGGTCGGGGACGCGCATGGCCTCCCGCCGGCCGGCCAGGGCGGTCTCCGCGGTGGGCATCTCGATGGTGCGCCTTCCGAACATGACGTCCCCTCCTCGGTGCGCCTGCCTGACCAGTATGTCGGCCGTCGCCCACTACGGCGCCCGCCCGGTGACCGTCCGTCCACCTTCTGGGCTCGTTACGCCTCAATCGCGTGCGGATCGGCGCCGATAGGGGAACGAGGAGTCGCACGGTGTGAAGGAGGGTTCGTGCCTTCGACGATCGGTTGGCTGGCTGTCGCGGTGGCCGCAGGCGCACTGGTGGGACTGGCGATCGGCCACTGGCCGGCCGTCACCGGCTGGCTGCACCGACTCGTCGAGGACCCGGTCCCTCCCGCCGACGAGCGCGACGTCCCGGCCGACGAACGCCTCGGGAGGACTTCGTAGATGACCCTGGACCAGATCCTCGTGCTGGCCGGCGCCGCCCTCCTCGCGGTCGCCGCCGGGTTCGTGCTCGGGAACCGCCTCGGCCAGCGCCGGCTCGCGCGCCGCATCGGCGACGACGCCCAGGAGTGGCTCGACTCCCGCTCGACCTACTCCTGACACCGGCAGCGGTCACGCTCGGACCGCCGTGGCCACGACGCGGTCCAGCAGCTCCTCGTATCGCCCCAGCACGACGTCCCACGAGAGCTCGGTCGCCACGTACCGGCGGCCCGCTCGCCCGAGCGCCTCGGCCAGGGAGGCATCCGACGTCACCAGCTCGACGGCGGCCTCGAACTCGGCGTAGCCCCGGTAGGGGATGGCGCCGCGGCTGCGTCGCGCCTGGCCGTCGAGCACGGCGCAGCGGCCCTGGACGATCGCCGGGCGGCCCTGCGCCCACGCCTCGGCCAGCACCATCGAGAAGCTCTCGAAGTACGAGGGCTGGACCAGCGCCGCCGCGCCGTCGACGACGTCGCGCTTCGCCTGCTCGTCCACGAAGCCGGTCACGACCACGTCGGGGTGGTCGGGCGGGCGGGTGACCGGCTCGCCGACCACCACCAGGCGGAGCGGGCCGGGGTGGCGCCGCTTGTAGGCGGCGAAGAAGTCGAACAGCTCGTCGAAGCCCTTGGCCGGGTCCACCCGCCCCACCGCGACCAGGTACGGCTCGTCCCCCATCCCGGACCGGCGGCGGAACCGGGAACCGTCGCCGGTGGCGTCGAGGTCGAAGCCGATGCCCACGACGGCCGACGGCGTCCGCGTCCGGAAGCGGCCCTCCACCAGGTCTCGCTCCTCCTCGGTGCAGAAGGCGAAGGCGTCGGCCAGGCGGAACACGGCGTCGAACAGGGGCAGGGTGAGGGGCGGCTCCTCGTGGGCCGTCGGATGCAGGACGGTGGGCACCCGCCCGGCCGCCCGGGCCAGGCCGGAGCGGGTGGTGGCGTAGAGGTAGGTGACGAACGCCACGGCGTCGAAGCGCCCGGCCTCGGCGTCCAGCCACGGTCCGAGCTCGGGGACGTCGGGGCCCTGGGCGCGCATCCACTCCTCCTGGAGGTGCAGCGCCACCGGCTTGCGGCCCCACGTCACCCGCCCGTTCAGGGGGCCGAACCGGTCGAGGTCCCGCTCCCGCCCGGTGGCCAGGCGGTGGACGGTGACGCCGTCGTCCTCATCGGTGCCGGGCGGGTAGGCGTTGGCCCAGTCCAGGTAGCTCCGTGCGCACGTCGTGACCACCTCCACCTGGTGGCCGCGGGCCGCCATGCGGCCGGCGAACAGCCGGCACAGCCGCTCGGCTCCGCCGGCGACCTCGGCGCCGTAGCGCTGGACCACGTACAGGAGCCGCACCGTCGCCTCAGACCAGCTCGGCCACATGGCCGAGGAACACGGCGGCGGACCGGGCGGGGTCGAAGTCGTCGAGCCGCTCGCGGCCCCGCGCGGCCAGGGACGCCCGCAGGTCGGCGTCGTCGAGGAGCGTGGCCAGGGCCTCGGCCAGCAGCACGGGGTCGTCGCCGGGCGGCAGGAGGAGGGCGGCGTCGCCCGCCGTCTCGGGGATGGCCCCGCACGCCCGGGCCACGACCGGCACGCCGAACGCCATGGCCTCCAGCACGGGGACACAGAAACCCTCGTGCCCGCTGGCCGTCACGAAGACGTCGGCCCGGCGGTAGAACGCGGCCAGCGCGGCGTCGCTCACCGGCCCGGCCAACCACGCCCCCGGCAGGCTCAGCTCGTGGACGTAGTGCTGGACGGCGGCGCGGTAGCGGGGCAGCCGCCCCGGCCCCACCAGCACGAGCCGCACCTCGGGCTCCAGGTAGGTGGTGAGCACGTGGTAGGCCTGCACCAGCAGGTCGGGGCGCTTGTGGGGCAGGAGCTGGCCGACGTGCAGCAGGACCGGCCCCTCGACGACCTCGGCCAGGTGGTGGGCGGTGCCCGGGTCGGGCTCGATCCGGGTGAGCGCGGCGGCGTCGACCACCAGCGGGCTCACCCGCACGTCGTGGTAGCCCATGGACTCCAGGTCGGCGGCGTTGAACGCCGAGTCGGCCAGGGCCATGGCGACCCGGGGCCGCAGCTCGGCCAGCTCCCGCCGGCCGCCGTCCAGCAGGTCGGCGAAGGCGGGGTCGTACGGCCGGAAGGACTCCGACGGCGAGATGTTGTGGTACACGACCACGATCCGCTCGGGGCGGCCGGCCAGGAACTCGGCGACGGCCGGCTCGCCGATGGAGGCGTGCACGACGAGCACGTCCTCCCCGGCGGCCGCCGTTGGAGGCGACCGGCGGGCGTACTCGTCGAGCGGGACCACCTCGCCGGCGAGGGCGGGCTCGTGGTAGCGGGCGAAGATCTCGCACTCGCCCACGGCGCCCAGCGTGCGCAGTGCCGACCGCATGGCCAGGGCCTCGTTGGTGACGGCGTCCCCCGCCGACGCCGAGACCACCACCTGGTGGACCCGCCGGCTCACGGAGCGGGCGGGACGGCCGCCTCCATCGCCTCGACCCGCCCGGCCAGTGCCGCCAGGGCCGCCTCGGCTGCCACCGCCCGGCGCTCGGCGGCGGTCAGCCGCTCCAGGACGGCGTCCAGCTGGCCGACCAGGTCGGCGTGCACGTGGCCCTCGGGGTCCTCCAGGGCGGCCACGATGCCCACGAGGACGTCCCGGACGCCGTCGGCGTACTCCTGGACCTGGTCGAGCACGCCCGCCGTCTGGCGGGCCACCACCTTGGCCACGGCGGCGTGGAGGGCCTGGCCGCCCGGGCGCTGCGAGGTGGCCGGGATGCGGTCGAGCCCGAACCGCGACCGCCCGTCGAGGGCGGCGATGCGGGCCCGCACGTCGGTGAAGTCGGGGCTGGCCCGGTGGGCGACGATGCGCCGGAAGTGCTCCTCCAGGTCCGACTCGAGCCCCTCCGGGTAGGCGCCCGATCGCCGGCGCTCGGCCACCCGCGCCTGCATCCGCGCGATGACCTCGTCCAGGTCCACGTCGCGTGCCGCGTCGTCCGCCATCGGCGGCGATGCTAGGGGACCGGTCGCGCCGGACAGGCTCCGCCTGCGGGACGGCGGGCCGTGAGCGGAGCGGCCGGCTGTCGTCGGAAGTGCCGGCGCCGGGCGTCTGGCGGCAAGAAGAGGCGGTATTCGCCCCTTCTTGCCGCCAGAGCGAGCGCATCGCCCCCGAGGAGTAGGTTGGCCGCAGCCCGATGACCGTGACGTTGGACGCCCCCGCCCGGCGGACCGCTCCCTCCGCGCTGTCCCGCCGGACCAGGCGCACCGACCGCGCCGTCCCGCTCGGCCTCTTCGCCGCCGCCCTCGCCTCCTACGCCGTCGCCGCCGCGGCGTGGCCCACCGAGTGGGACTCGGTGAGCCTGGTCTTCGGCGTCGACGACTTCGACGTCACCCAGGCCAGCCCCCACGCCCCCGGCTACTGGCTGTACGTGGCCCTGGGCCGCCTGGTGCGGGCCGTGACTCCCCTCGGAGCGGCCGACAGCCTCCTCGCCGCCTCGGCGGTGGCGGCGGCCGCCACGGTGGCCCTGGGGTGGACCGTCGGCCGGGCCATGGGCGGGCGGTGGCTGGGAGCGGCCACCGCCGGGGTGCTCCTCACCTCGCCGTTCGTCGCCTTCTACGGGTCGTCGGTCGGGACCTATCCCTTCGACGCCCTGGCCAGCCTCGTGCTGCTCCACCTGGCGTTCTGCGCCACCCCGGGGTCCTGGCACGCCCCGGCGGCGGCCGCGGTCCTCGGCCTGGCCGGCGGGGTGCGCCAGTCGTCCCTGCTCCTGCTGGCGCCGCTGGCCGTGGTGGCCCTGGTGCGGTGCGCCCGCCGGGCGCCGTCCCCCGCTCGCGTCCTGGTCACGACCGCCGTGGCCGGCGTGGCCGGCGTGGCCGTGTGGCTCGTCCCCATGGCGCTCGAGCAGCCCGGAGGCCTGGCCGCCGTGCGCGAGGAGAGCGGGCGGATGTGGCGCCAGGCCGTGGAGGTGAGCTCGGCGGTCTACGGGGCCCCGGGGGGCGGGGTGCGCTACAACGTCGGGCAGGCCACCGGCTACACGCTGGCCGCCGTGGCGCTCCTCCTGCCCGTGACGGCAGCCGCCGCCGTGCTGGCCCGGCGGCCCTGGCGCCACGACGACGACCACCGAGGCACCCGGCCCCGGCGCCGGGGGGTGCCCCGCGTCACCCCGGCCGTCCTGCTGGCGATCGCCGCCCTGCCGCCCTTCGCCTTCGTGACGGTCTTCCACTTCGGCAAGGCCGGGTACGTGCTCTCGTACCTGCCGCCCCTGGTCCTCCTGCTCCTGTGGCCCGCCCGCGACCTCACCCGCCGGCGGCGCCTGGTCGCCGGCGGCCTGGTGGCGGCGGCGTGCGCCGTGCAGGCCCTGCGCTTCTGGGGCGCCCCGGCGCTGCTCCCCGAGCGGCTCACCGACACCAGCGCCCTGTGGTTCACCGAGTCCCGGTTCGGCGCCCCCTACCGCATCACGGAGGACGCCATCCGCCGGACGGACGCCGACGTCGAGCGGTACCGGGCCCTGGGACGGGAGTTCGACCCCGCCTCCGACGAGCTCGTCTTCATGTACATGAACGGGGGGCACCGCTTCCGCCACGCCATGCTGACCCTGCCCGAGTTCCGCATGCACTACGTGCAGCTCGGGTTCCACGAGTGGTCGGCCTTGCAGCGGCGCTGGACGCACGAGCGGGACCACGTCCTGGAGCTGGCGCCCGGTGCCCGGGCGGTGTTCGTGGTCGACGAGCCCCGCAGCGAGATGCAGGCCCTGGTCGACGCCGGGGTGGCCACCCGGGTCCCTGTCGAGGACGGGCCGACGGCGTACGCCGTCCCCGCCGGGTTCACCGTCTACGACGTGGAGCTGGTGGCCGGACCGGCCCCGGCGGCCCCCCGGTAGTGTCGGCGCCCATGGCGTCGAGAGCGGTACGGCCGGTGGCGGCGGTCGTCCGCAAGGGCCTCCGGTCCGCCGCCCGCAACCAGCCCAGGGTGCGCGGGATGATGGCCGCCGTCGCTCGGGAGCTCGCCCGGGCGCTGGACGACGACGTGTACGGCGCCTCGTACTTCGGCTCGGGCCGGGACCCGCTCGACCGCATGGGCCTCTCCGGCTACGAGCGCTACGACCGGGACTCCAGCAACGCCAACGTGGCCGCCTACCTGGTGTGGCGGTGGTTCGAGGTGACGAGGACGCTGGACGTCGGCTGCGCCACCGGGTTCGTCGTGGAGGCGCTCCGGGAGGTGGGCATCGACGCC
This sequence comes from Acidimicrobiales bacterium, assembly GCA_035540975.1. Classification (NCBI taxonomy): domain Bacteria; kingdom Bacillati; phylum Actinomycetota; class Acidimicrobiia; order Acidimicrobiales; species Acidimicrobiales bacterium. The sequence goes on along the minus strand of DATLFN010000123.1, from coordinate 2,737 downwards.
TCGGGCGTGGACGTGAGCCAGTACGCGGTGGAGCGGGCGGCCGAGGGCGCGCGCGGGCACATCGCCTACGGCGACCTCACCCGCCGCCTCCACGTCCCCGACAGGAGCTACGACCTGGTGACCGTCCTGGAGACCCTCGAGCACCTCCCACCCAGCGCCGTCCACCACGCCGTCGAGGAGCTGCGCCGGGTGACGCGGGGCTACGTCGTGGCGACCATCCCGTCGTTCGGCCCCAACCACAACGGCCCCGGGGGATGGTTCAACGCCAAGGTCCGCGACGAGCGGGTCCCGCACTACCAGTCGCTCGGCCCCGGGTTCCGGGGCCCCATCCCCTACGACGACCTGTACCGCGACGCCCGGGGCGAGCCCATCGAGGGCCATCTCACCATCGCCTCGTTCGACTGGTGGACCGAACGGTTCACCGAGGCCGGCTTCCTGCGCTGCGACCGCGTCGAGCGGGCCATGCACCCGCACCTGGCCCGCTTCGGGCTCACCAAGTACTGGAACCTCTACGTGTTCCGGGTGCCGGGCGCCGCCGAGCCGGGGCCCGACGTGCGCACCCCGGAGGAGATCACCGCCCGGGAGGCGCAGTGGGGCCTGGACCGGCGCCGGGCCGCCGCCGAGGACCTCCAGGCCGTCGCCCTGGCCCTGGGCCGCACGTCGGGCGCCGGGTAGCCCGGCTCCCTACTGGTTGTAGCGGGCGGTCAGGCCTCTGACGCCGCCGCGGTAGCCGGGGACGGCGGTGGCGACGTCGCCGAAGCGGGGGGCGTCGCCGAAGGCGAACACCCGGCCGGCGTCGTTGGCGACCAGGTAGCCGGCGCCCCGGGTGGCCTGGAAGCCCCGGGCCGGGCCGGCCGCCCCGATGCCGGGCAGCGACCCGAGGAAGGCGGCGTCGCCGAAGGCGAACACGCCGCCGTCGGCCGCCAGCAGCCAGTAGCCGTTGCCCGACGCCGTCGCGGCCATGGCGACGATGGGCTGGTTCAGCCGGATGGCTCCGGTGGACCCGAAGAACTGGGCGTCGCCGAAGGCGAATATGCCGCCGTCGGCCGCCACCAGCCAGTACCCGCCGCCGCTGGGCGTGCGGGCCATGCCCACCACCGGCTGGTTGAGCCGCATGGCGCCCGTCGAGCCCCGGAAGGCGGCGTCGCCGAAGGCGAAGATGCCGCCGTCCTTGGCGACCAGCCAGTAGCCGTTGCCCGAGGGCGAGGACGCCATGGCCACGACCGGCTGGTTGAGCCGGATGGAGCCGGTGGAACCCCGGAAGGCGGCGTCGCCGAAGCTGAAGATGCCGCCGTCGGCCGCCACCAGCCAGTACCCGCCGCCGCTGGGGGTCGCCGCCATGCCGAGGACGGGTTGGTTCAGGCGCCGGGCGCCCATGGAGCCGTAGAACTGGGCGGCCCCGAAGGCGAAGATGCCGCCGTCGGCGGCCACCACCCAGTAGCCGGCGACGCCGCCGCTCGGGTTGTTGGTGACGAGGAACCAGTCCGACTTCAACCCGAACCGGGACCGGAACTCGTTGCCGCTGAGGGTCTGGCGCCCCGCCCGGCCGACGAGCACCAGCTCGACCACGCGGCCCCCGAAGTCGCCGAAGCCGTTGCGGCGCACGACGTCCACGGACAAGAGCTCGCCGATGGCCGGGAAGGCGGCCTGGACGGCGGCGACCGGGACCGACGCCGTCCAGTCCCGGTGCGGGTTCTGGGCGACCGCATCGCCCTCGTCGGGCACCGCCGGGAAGGTGCCGCCGGCCGTGTGCCCGCCGGTGGACGACGAGAACTCCGTGCGGGCCACCGCGCCGGTGGCGGTCATGATGCGCACCTGGCCCGCCGTCTCGGCGATGGCGGCGTTGGTGGCCGCCGCCTCCAGGTCCCGGTAGCCGGCCGCGTCCTGCACGGCGAACCCGCCGTACACCTGGCAGGACTCGGTGTCGCAGGTCTTGGCGTAGGAGTAGCGGTTCTCGGACTGGGCATACGACCGGGCGGCCACCGCCTGGGCCCGCAGGGCGTGCATCCCCGCCCCGCCGCCCAGGGCGCCCCACGCCGCCGGGCTCTCCCGGGGCACGACGCCCCGCAGGTAGCCGTCCATGCCGAGGATGTTGACGGTGCGGGTCGCCCCGCTCACCGCGTCGTGGACCACCTGGAGGTGCCCGCGGTACCACCGCACCCCCGACCCCGTGCACAGCTGGAGCAGGGTGTTGCGGTCATCGGTCTGGGGCACGCCCGAGCCCAGGGTGACGGGACCGGCGGCGGCCGGCGCGATCGGCGTCCACGGCCCCCCGCAGCTGTCGGCCTTCGATACCTCGAAGGTGTTGGGTGCCACCATGCGGGTACGGATCGCCCGGTAGGTGGACCCCGGGTTGGTGCTCGTCGTCGCCGCGTTCTGCTCCTGGACGACGATGGTGTCGAGGGCGTCGTTGCCGGTGAGCCGCACCGACATGGGCGGGTCACCGATCGAGCCCATCGTGGTGCCGCCGTAGAAGTGGTCGAGGATCTGCTGGTACGTGCGGCCCATCAGCGCGTAGCCGAGCGAGCCGTACTGCCCCATGCCGCGGCCGTGGCCGTTGCCGTGCCCCCGCAGCTCCACGTTGGCCGCCGGGTAGGCGCCGGCCGGCGCCGGAGGGGCCACCGCGGCCAGGAGCGAGCCGAGCAGGGCGGCGGCGAGGGCACCCGCCATCGCCACCGCCGGGTTCCGAGGACGCGGCGAGGCCGCCGCCGAAGCCGTCATGGCCCGAGACGCTACC
>DATLFN010000122.1 GCA_035540975.1 Acidimicrobiales bacterium | reverse complement strand
CCCCACCGTTCGCCTTCGCCCCACCGTTCGCCTTCGCCCCACCGCGCAGCTTCGCCACCACGGCGGCGACATCGGCCGCCGGCCGGGCCGGGGTCGGGCGGCGCCCGGTGGGCCGGGCCGGCGCCCGGGCGGTGGCCGGCCGTGCCACCACGAGGCCGCCGTCCGCGTCCTCCTCGACGGGGAGGTACCCGGCGGCGCGCAGCGTGGTGAGCACGTGAGCGGGTTCGGCGTCGCTGACCAGGACGGTGGGGGCGATCAGGCGAAGGCCCAGCCGGGCGGTGGCCCGGGCCCGGGACAGCTCGCTCAGCAGGGCGACGTCGTCCGAGCGCAGGTAGGAGCGGACCGCCCCCACCCGGAGCCGTCCGTGCCTGCGGCCGACGTCGGCGACCAGGTAGGCCAGGGCCTGGGGCACGCCGCGCGTCGCGTGGCGCTCGAGGAAGCCGGCGACGTCGTCCTCCGAGCGCCCGGCGTCGAAGGCCCGGCGCAGCGACGCCTCGCCGAAGCGGTAGACGGTGGCCGCCCCCCGCGACTCCAGGTCGGCCATGAGCTCGAGCTCCCGGGCCACCTCGGGCGCCAGGGCGCCGGGGGCGACGGCCGTCAGGTCGGCCTGGAGGACGAAGTCGGCCACCGGCGCGGGCACCCGCTCGGCCAGGGCGGCCTGGGCGGCGGCCACGTCGCCTGAGGCGACCAACCGGCCGGCGGTGGTGAGCGACCCGTGGGCCCACACGCCGAGCAGGCCGCACTCCTCGACGACCCAACCGGCCAGCGTCCCGGGCGACGCCGGCCCCGTCGCCCACCGGGCGGGCGAGGACCACCGGGCCCGCTCGGCCACTGCCTCGGGGGCGGACGTGGCCGTGCCCGGCGCCAGCGACGCCATGGCGTCGAGGACGGCCTGTCGCTGGGGGGCGGCGCCGGGGTCGGGCGCGTCGGTCACCAGCGCGGGGAGGACCTTGTCCCGATCGTCGGCGACGCCGGCCAGGCTGGGATGGAAGTCGGCCGCCAGCCACCCGGCGACCAGCGCCGCCCATCGCGGGGCCGGAGCCAGGGCCAGCCACTCGTCGAACGCGGCCGTGGGCAGGGCGGCGCCGGCGGCCCGGTCGACCCAGACCAACCCGGCGGCCGCCGCCAGGTCGATCAGCCGGGCGGTGTCGCGTTCGGACCGCTCGATCGACCGGGCCGCCCGGCGCAGCTCGCGCACCCCGACGCCGCCGCCCTTGAGCAGCGCGGCCGGCTGCGACGCCCAGACCTCGAGCACCGAGGCGACGTCGGCAACGAGGTCGAGGGCGTTCTGGGCGCCGGCGGCGTCGGCCGTCCCCGGGTCCACCGGCACTGCTGCGACGGTGGGAGCGGCCGGGGAGAAGTCGGCGAAGGCGTGGCCGCCCCGCAGGGCCAGGCCGACCTCGCCGGGCATCACCAGCCGGTCCCACCCGGCCACGGCGAGGAAGCCCCGGTGGGCCAGCCACCCGGCCGCCGTGCGGTCGTCGAGGTAGAAGACGCTGCCCCGGACCTGGACGTGAGCACCGGCGGCCGCCTCCCGGGCGATCCCGGCGGCGCCGGGGGGCGCCTCCTCCAGGATCCGCCGGGCCCGGGAGGGGTCGGCGACGCACCCGGCGATGGCGACCAGGTGCTCGGCCCGGCTCCTGCCGGGCTTCACGCCGAGGCGGCGACAGGTCTCGGCCAGCTCGGAGGCGGGTGTGGTCTCCAGGAGCTGGACGAGGGGAGGGCCGAGCCCGGCCCGGTGGTGGCCCCGGGACAACCCGGGGTTCAAGGAGACCGAGTCGCCGTGGCGGGACACCAGGGCCAGCGCTTCGAGCCGCTCCAGCGGGCCCTCGACGTCCGTGGCGCGGGTGGCGGGGGCCAGCACCGAGACCAGCTCGGCGAGGGGCGCCGGCTCCGGCAGCAGGGCCAGCACCTCGACGACCTGTTGGGCGCTGCGGTCGAGGCGCCGGTAGGCCTCCTCGACGCTCGGCGCGGCCGTGGCCCGCTCGGCCAGCTCGGCCAGCGAACGGGGAGGTGGGGACGCCAGATCGGGCCGAGCCTCCAGGAGGCGGCGGAGCCGATCGTCGTCGTCCCAGCCCGCCGGGGGGCGCCACGCCGGATGGAGGGAGCGGGCGCGCGTGGTAACCGATGTCGCAGAAGCCATGGGCCGTCCCGAGGTTCGGGGGGAAGCGGTCGCCACCCTAACGTCGCCGGTGCCTCGCGGCGCGGATGCCCGGCGCTTCCTCAGGCTCTCGGTCGGGGTGCCTTCCTGCGCCGGGGTGGTGGCGATGGGCGCACGCCGGACGCGCCGTTCCCGGCGAATCCCCGCCGACCCCGTTGCCAAACATGAAAGGCAACGATCTGGTCCGCGACGTGCGCGGCATCGTCGCGGTGTTGGTCAGAGCCGCCGAGTGCACGAGGAGCGAAGGAACCCCGGCCGAGCCGACCGTCCCGACGGCGGTTGCGACGTCATCCACCACCGCCCCGATCGACGTGTCGGTGGTCCCGCCCGTCATCGATGAGCCCTACCTGGCGGCGGTCCTGGCAGCGTTGGACGAGGTGGACAGCGAAGCGACGAGGATGATCGTGGCGGCAAAGAACCTCACGCCCGCGGCGGCCCGTCTCCGCCACGCTGAGCACACCATCGCCGTCACCGGCAACGGGACCGAGCTCCTCACCGTCCCGGACGGGGCTGGTGGTCGGCCGGGGTGCCGGGGCGGCGGCTGTTCCGGTCGGCTTGCGTTCCGGCGGCAAGAAAGTGCGCATAGCGCCCCTTCTTGCCGCAGACGCCTGCCGTGGCCATCCCGGCGACCTGTTGCGAAACATGAAAGGCAACGATATGGTCCGCGCGACGTGCGCGGCATCGCCGCTGTGTTGGTCGGCGCCCTGGCCGTCGCCGGGTGTACGAAGAGCGCCGGCGCGCCACCCGAGCCGACGGTCCCGACGGCGCCGTCGACCTCGTCGACCACCGCCCCCATCGACGTGTCGGTGATCCCGCCCGTCATCGACGAGCCCTACCTGACCGCCGTCCTCGCCGCCCTCGACGAGGTCGACAGCGAGGCGACCCGGATGATCGTGGCGGCGAAGAACCTCACGCCCGCGGCGGCCGACTACCTCAACGCCATCTACAGCGACGAAGAGTTCACGAGACAGGTGGACCGCTGGTACGACAGCTTCGCTGAGGATCTTCAACTCGGCGGTATCCGGCCTTCACCGGGCAACCGGGTCACGACGGTCGAACGAATCATTGCTGCGTCGCCGAGCTGCGTCTGGCTCGCCGTGAGGAGGGACTACTCAGCGGTGAACTTCGATGCCGGGATCGACGTCGTCGAATACGTTGCCCTTCAGCCGCTCGATCGATCGAACGACCCTCGCAGCCTGAATCGCACTGCATGGATGATTACGACCGACGGCTTCCGGCGGGACGGGACTGAGCCGTCCAATCCATGTCCTTCGAACTAGCAAGAGACGTCCTTCGGCGACCCCTCTTGATGACACTCCTGTTGGTCGCCGCGTCGGCGGCGCCCTCCTGGGCGGAAGGTCATGGCCCGCCGGTGAACGTCGACGTCGATGGCGTTCGCTCGCGCAACAACTCTTCGGTCCGACACACGGTGGAGTCAGACTCAGTGGCCAACGCCGGCGGCACCGAGAGTTCAGCTCGGCGAGGCGGTGCGTCGGGCCGAACGACGACGAAGCGCCTGGTGTTCTTTGCCACCTTCCCCACAGTGGAGACGCAGCCAGACGGTTCAGCATGTATCCGTAACCGCCGTCGCGGCTACCCGAACCCGGTGGCGGCGGCGGCGGCGACGGATGCGCAGAACGCGCTGTGGCGCCTGGCGGCCGCGTCGTTCCCGCTGTGCCAGCGGACGCCGGTGCCGCAGAGCACGCCCGCTGCCCAGGCGGCCGAGTTCTGGCGGGTGGTGGGCGAGGACCTCCTCCCCAGGCCGGCACCGCGCATCGCGCCGGGGTACATGCTGGCCGGCAAGCTGGCCTACCTCGAGGCCGGCACGGTGCCGACGGCGGTGTACGAGCACCCGACGCCGGCCGGTGTGCTGCGGATCGAGGCCCGGGCCGAGGGCTGGGTCGACTGGGGCGACGGCTCGCCGCTCGACGGCCCGTACGACCACGCCGGCGGACCATGGCCGGACGGCACCATCACGCACTACTGGACCGACGTGGGCCGGTACGACGTCCGGGTGGTCCAGCGGT
>DATLFN010000121.1 GCA_035540975.1 Acidimicrobiales bacterium | reverse complement strand
GCGCCCAGGCGGCCGGCCAGCGGCGAGGGGGCGATGGCCCGCCAGGTGTCGGTCGCCGGGTCGTAGGCGGCACCGTCGTCCAGGCGGTTCTCGCCGCCCGTCGTGCCGCCCCAGACGACCAGCTCCTTGCCGGTCCAGGCGAAGACGTGGCCGATGCGGGCGCCGAGCGGCGACGATGCCAGTTTCCGCCACGTGTTCGTCGCCGGGTCGTAGCCGGCCCCGTCGGCCACGGGCGATCCCGTCGTCCCCGTCCCGCCCCAGAGCAGCATCTCCCGGCCCGTCCACACCGCCGCCGGCCGTGAGGGCGGCGGCACGGGCGGTGCCGGGATCGGCCGCCAGGCGTCGGCCGACGGGTCGTAGGCGGCGCCGTGGGCGGCGCCCGACCCCGGCGCCCAGACGAGGGCGGCGCTGCCCGTCCACACCATGCGCCCGGCGGCCGGCGCCAGCGGTGCCTGCGCCATGGGCGTCCACCGGTCGGCGGCCGGGTCGTAGCGGGCGCCGTCGCCGAGGAGGGCGTCGTCGCCGTTGCCGCCCCACAGCAGCAGCTCCTTGCCGGTCCACGCGAAGGCGGGCAGGTTGCGCCCGGGCAGCGGCGAGGCCGCCATCGCCGTCCACGTGCCGGACCGGCCGGCGTCGGGCCGGGTCGTCGCCGAGGCGTCGCCACCCCCGCCGCCGCCACAGGCTGCCGCGGTCGAGGCGACCGCTGCCAGCGCGACGGCCAGGGCCCGACGAGCGGGCCGGGAGGTGTACCGCCGGTTGGGGAGCATCCGCATGGCGGCGTTTCTAGCAGCGGCCATAGTCCGGAGGAGGCGAAATCCGGCGCCCCCTCTAGGCGAGGACGGCCGAGGCCGGCTCGGCCAGGAGCTCCTCGCGGCACACGGCGGCGACATCGAGCAGCGGGAAGCCCTGGACGCGCCGGCCATGGCGGAGCGTGGCCTCCCAGCGGTCGCGGCGCATGACGAGGGGCTCGGCGGGCCCGAGCAGGTAACGGGAGAGAACGGCCCACTCCTCGCCCACCCGGTCGGCATCCACGCGGGGTATGCGAGCGCACAGCTCGGCGACACCGACGTCGGGGCGGCGGCGCAGGCCGGCCAGGGCGGCGGCGACGGCGTGCACCACGCGCTGGACGACCTCGGTGGGGACGGAGTCGGCGACCAGGAGGCCGGTCGTGTAGACGTCGGGGCCGAACGGGATGGCGCGCACCGGGATGCCGGCGCGCTGGCGGACGACGGCGATCCCGTCCTCCCACGAGCCGATGGCGTCGACCTCGCCACGAGCGAGCGAGGGTCGGGTGCCGAGCGGGTTCGGGCCGACGTGCACGGGCGGGCCGAGGCCCAGGTACTCGAGGCCGGCGCGGTACTCGGCGTCGAACCACGGGGCGTTGCTGCGCACCACGCGGGCGCCGGCCAGATCACTTGGCGTGGCCAGCGCCGAGTCGGTCGGCACGAACGCGGCCAGCGGGCTGCGCTGGTGGAGGATTGCCGCGAACCGCACCCTCGGCGGGTGGTGCGTGCCCGCGGCAGCGGCCAGGACGCCGTGGACGCCGCCCACGGCGAGGTCGGCCGCCCCGTTGCCCAGGCGGGAGAGTGCCTCGGAGCCGTGCCCGACGGCGTCGACGACGTCGAGTTGGAGGCCCTGCTCGGCGAACAGACCGCTCGCCTCTGCCGCGAAGAACGGCAGGTGGAGGCCGGGTTGTCAGGTGGGACAGAAGAGGGCGAGCCGCAGCTCGGTGGTCACCGCGGCACCGCCGCCATCCCGACGACGCCGGCCGACAGCCGGTTGCCGGCCAGGCTGCCGAAGAACGGGGCGCGGAAGGCGAACACGCCGCCGTCGGCCGCCGTCAGCCAGTAACCGGTGCCGCTGGCCACCGGCGAGAGCCCGGTGACCGGCTGGTTCAGCCGCATTCCGCCGGTCGAGCCGTGGAACTGGGCGTCGCCGAAGGCGAACACACCGCCGTCGGTCGCGACCATCCAGTACCCCCGCCCGCTGGGGGTCGGCGCGGCGGCGACGACGGGCTGGTTGAGCTTCATGCCGCCCGTCGAGCCGTAGAACTCGGCGTCGCCGAAGGCGAAGACGCCACCGTCGGCTGCGACCAGCCAGTAGCCGCCGCCGGTCGGTGTCGCCGCGCCGGAGACGATCGGCTGGTTCAGCCTGAGGTTGCCGGTGGAGCCCCGGAAGCGGGCGTCGCCGAAGGCGAACACGCCCCCGTCTGCGCCGACCAGCCAGTACCCCTGGCCCGTGCGGGTGGGGACCAGCTCGACGATCGGCGCGTTGAGGCGCCGCCCGCCGGTTCCGCCCTTGTTCGGGGCATCGCCGAACGCATGGACCGTCCCGTCCGAGCCGACCAGCCAGTAGCCCTTCCCGGTGGGCGTGGTGCTGAGGCCGGCGATGTCGCGGGCGCCCGTGGCTGACCCCAGGAACGGCGCGTCGCCGAGGGCGTACACGGCGCCGTCGGAGCCAGCCAGCCAGTAGCCGCGGCCGCCGAAGGGTGCCGGCTTCTCGAGCACCCACAGGCCCGAGTTGATGTCGCTCACCACGATGTGGGTCGGCGTGTAGTCGACGCCCACCACGAACGCTTTCCCGGGGTAGGTGCCGGTGGGGTCGGGCCGGTCGGGCGGCACGAACCAGGCGATCTCCGACGGCTGGCCGCTGCCCAGGTCGAGGACCCGGAGGCCGTCGGTGTTCCACGCCACGTAGGCGCGGTCGTCCTCGACCACGGCGTGGTGCACCGAGTAGATGCCGCGGGGGTCGGGCGGGGGCATCTGCAGCGAGCGGGCGGTGCGGAAGGTGGCCACCTCGCTCGGGGCGGCGGGGTTGGTGACGTCGATCACGCGCAGCCCGCCCCACTCGCCGGGAAGATCCTTCATGGCGCCGAACACCCGCTGGCCGCCCGTGCACCGGCCGGTGGCGGGGTCGATGGCCGGGCACATCGTGTTGCGGATTGCGTCGCCCGCCGGCCGGGTGATCTGCATGCCGGGGATCGACACGTCGCCGGTGAGGGCGCCGTTCTGGTCGGTGGGCTCGCGCGGCGTCCCCGTGGGGGGGAACCCGGCGACCGCCTCGGCGGGCAGGGCGGTGCGGGCGACGATCACCACGCCGAGGGCGCCGTCGTCCTGGGCCCGCCGCACCCGGCTGTTGAAGGTGCAGGCCGTCGTCGCGAGGGTGGGCTGGGTGGCGGGCTCGGGCTCGACGTCGGCGAACATGATCTTGCCTCGCGGGTCGGCCAGGTACGGGTCGGCGGGGATGCTGGTCCCGGCCACGCGCGGGCGGTCGGGGCAGCCCCGGCCGACGTACGCCAGCTCGCCCCGCACCTCGCCGCCCGGGCGCATGTGGATCTGGCTGACGTACTTCTGGTCGAAGGCGGTGAACAGGTCCGAGCAGCCGACCTTGGCGCCGGCGATCGAGGCGGGGGAGTCCACGACGAAGGCGGAGGTGGGCCACCACCAGTCCTCGTCGGCTACCAGGGCCAGCTCCCGGCCGGCCACCCGGGCGGTGGCCGAGTAGGCGGCCTGGCCCTCGACGCTCCAGTCGGCCGGGTACGCCCACCGGCCCAGGGTCTTGGGATTGGCGAGGTCGGTGATGTCGACCGTGAACAGGCCACCGTCGAGGTAGGGGACGTAGAGCTTGGCGGCATCGGAGCTGAACGACGGCGTCCGGCTCCCCGACCGGGGGTAGCACCCGTGGTTGTTGACGACGTTGGGCGGCTCGCCGAGGGGCGGCCACACGCCGAGCTGGACCGGGTCGGCGGGATCCGTCACGTCGACGATGCGGATGTCGGTGGCGGGGGTGTTGCGGGCCGAGCCGTCGGGCCGGCCCGACACCGACAGGATCCGGCCGTCGGCGATGCGTCGGAGGTCGACGGAGAACTGGTCCTGGGCGCAGCGGGCCTCGCTGCCCGCCGGCGGCCGGGCGCAGCCCAGCGCCTGGGGGTCGAAGTTCTCGAAGTCCGCCATGTACCGGCCGAGGAAGCGGGGCTTGTCCGGGTCGGTGACGTCGTAGTAGGCGACTCCCCGGTCGGCGAAGCTCCCCGGCTGCACCACGCCGAGCGTCCGGAAGGTGATGGGGTCGTAGAGGCAGGAGGTGTACGCGATGGCGGCCAGGGCGCCCTTGAACCTCGGCGTGCTCACCTGGAGGGCGGCCACGTCGCGCGCGGCCTGGCCGTCGGGCACGGGGATGGTGGCGGCGACGCGCGGCTGCGCCGGATCGCTCAGGTCGACGACCTTGACGGGGACGTTGACGCAGGGAGGAGCGATGTTGAGCGAGGCCACGGTCGTGTTGGCGGTCTGCATCGTGTTCATCGGGATGGCGCCGGCGGCGACGATGGCCGTGTTGCCGACCACGGCCAGCTCGCCGTTGAGGCCCTGCCCGCCGAGGTCGTTGTAGCCGACGATCCTGAGGCCGTTGGCCTGGGCGTCGGCCGGGATCGACGCGGCCGCCGTCTGGGCGGCGCCGGTCCCGGGCAGCGCCGGCAGGGCGGCGACGAGGACGAGGCCGACCGTGGTGGCCATCGCCCGGTGGCGGCGCCCGTCGCGTGCCCGGAAGGTGCTTCGCCTGATCATGGTTCCTGCCTCCGCCCGTGTCCCGGCGCCGACGTGGCGTCCGGGGGTCGTCGTCGTCGCATTCGTCGGTCGCCTCCGCTGCTCACCGCAGGAACGGGGCGATGCCGACCACCGGTTGCACCAGGTTGAGGTTCCCGACCGACCCGTAGAAGTTCGCCCCCCCGAAGGAGAAGATGCCGCCGTCGGCGGCGCCCAGCCAGTAGGCGGCGCGGCTGCCGCCCGAGCCGATGCCCACGATCGGCCGGCGCAGCGCCAGAGCGCCCGTGGACCCGGAGAACAGGGCGTCCCCGAAGGCGAAGACGCCGCCGTCGGCGGCCACCAGCCAGTAGCCGGTGCCCGACGCGGCGGCCATGCCCACGACCGGCTCGTTCAACGTGAGAGCGCCCGTCGAGCCGGAGAACACGGCGTCGCCGAAGGCGAACACGCCGCCGTCGGACGCGGCCAGCCAGTACCCGGCACCGCCGGGGGTCGCCGCCATGCCCACGACCGGCTTGTTGAGGGTGAGCGCCCCCGTCGAGCCGAGGAAGGCGGCGTCGCCGAAGGCGAACACGCCGCCGTCGGACGCGACCAGCCAGTACCCGGCCCCCGTCGGGGTCGCCGCCATCCCGACGACCGGCTTGGCCAGGCGGATCCCGGCGGCCGACCCGTGGAACGGCGCGTCGCCGAAGCCGAACAGGCCACCGTCGGCGGCCACGATCCAGTACCCGGCCAGGGAGCGGGGCAGCTTGGCCGTCTCGACGTCGGAGCCGACGTTGTCGCGCTCTCCCTCCTCGCCGTCGTCGGCGCGGCCGTCGCGCGTGACGGTGACCCGGTTGACGCGGAGCGAGTAGTCGGCCGTGTCCGCCCCGGGGCCGCCGTGCATGACGTCGGCACCGTTGGCGAAGCCCTCCTCGTCGAAGGTGTCGTCCCCGTCGCCGCCGCGCAGGAGGTCGTCGCCGGTGCCCCCGAGGAGCACGTCGTCGCCGGCCCCGGCGTCAATCACGTCGTTGCCCTGCATGCCCGAGATCCGGTTGGCGGCAGCGTTTCCCGTGAGGGTGTCGTCCTTGGTGCCACCGGTGAGGTTCTCGACGTCGGTCCCGATGTTGTCGCCCTCGCTGGGCCCCCCCGTGGGGACGCCGAAGGCGCCGTCGTTGGCCACCCCGTCGATGGTGAGGTTCACCGCGTCGTCCCGGCCCTCGTAGCTGGCCGTGTCGGTGCCGGCGCCGCCGTTGAGGACGTCGGCACCGTTGGGGATGCCGAGGCCGTGACGGAACGTGTCGTCGCCGGCACCGCCGTTCTCGGTGTCGTTACCGTTGCCGCCGTCGATGGTGTCGTTGCCGTCCCCGCCGTTGAGCGTGTCGTCGCCGTTCCCGCCGTTCAGGACGTCGTTGCCCGCATCGCCGTTGACGGTGTCGGCGCCCTCGCCGCCGTTGATCGTGTCGTTGCCACCGCCGCCGTTGAGGGTGTCGGCGCCGGCGTCGCCGTTGATCGTGTCGTTGCCACCGCCGCCACTGGCTGTGTCGTTGCCGGCACCCCCGGTGACGGTGTCGGCGCCGGCGCCGCCGGTGAGGGTGTCGTTGCCGCCCTGCCCGTTGACCGTCACCGGCGCAGTCGACGGGGCGCCGGTTCCCGCCCCGCCGCCGGCGGAGAGCACGTCGTCGCCGCCGCCGCCCAGCAGCTGGCGGTCGCCGACCGCAGTATCGACGCCTCCGAGCGTGACATCGGCGTCGTCGTCGTCGTTGAGGTTGATGCCCGTCGTCCCGAGGACGATCGTGTCGGCGCCGGCCGAGCCGACGACGATCACGCCGTCGCCCGTGCCGGCGCCGAGGTCGACGTCGAACTCGATCTCCGCCGCGCCCGTCCCCTCGGCCGCCACACCCGGCGCGAACGCGCCGGTGGAGAGATCGATGCGCAGGTCCTGGTTGTTCGCCGCCGTCCCCCGGACGGAGATGGTGTCGGTGGTGGTGACGGTCGGGCCCCCGGCGCAGGCGATCGCCGTGGTCACCCCGGAGACTCGCTGCTCCACGGAGATGGCGTCACCCGTGCGGAAGACCCGCACCTCCTGGTTGGCCGCGTCGAACGTGATGGTCACCGTGCCGCCGGCGAACGCGCAAGCGACGGCGGCGGCCGCCGGTGAGGCCGTGGCGACCAGCCCCACGCCGGCGAGGGCCGCCATGACCATCGCCCTGGTCCGAGCCCCCTTGCGGCAACGAACCTGTCCCCCGATCACTCTCTGCGCCCCTCCCTCGCCACTGGCACCGGCCGGCGAACATCCCGGCCCCGCTCTCAGAGCCGGCTGACCTTAAGCACGGGCGGCGCCGGTGTCAATACTTCACGCGGGATGCACGCACCTATTGCTGCGGGACGTCCGGGGGCGTAGTCTTACGCCGTACACCTGTCGTTCGGGGAGAGGGAGTCGACGCATGAAGAATCGTCAAGTCCGGGGCCTGTTCGCTGTCGGTGGTGGGATCGCCCTCACCGTCGCGATGTTCGGGGCGGTCGCATGGGCATGCGTGCCGTCGGCCCGCGTCACCCTCAGCCCCACGAGCGGCGCCGTCGGCACCGACATCGGCGTGACCGGCTCGAGCTTCGACGCCAGCGCCACCGAGGTCAACGTGTGGTGGGGCGCCGTCGGCACGGCGGGCACCAAGCTGGCCACGACCACCGTCGCCGCCGACCGCACCATCAGCGTGAGCTTCAAGGTCCCCGAGTCCGTCGGTGGCAACCACATCGTGAGCGTCACCCAGCACCGTGCGGACGGCACGTCGATCGGCAACCCCACGAACGCCACCTTCAAGGTGCTGGCCCCGGGCACCACCGCCCAGGCGCCGAACCTCCAGGGCGCGGCGCAGGACGCCGACGGCGCCGCCGGCCTGGCGCCGGCCACCGTCGAGACGCCGGCCCCGGCGCCGGCCACCTCGACCGCCGCCGCCCCGGCACGGACGACGACCCAGTCGCGCACCGCCGCTCCGGCGCCGGCCCGCACCGCCCAGCCCGCTCCCGCGGCAGCGGCGCAGCCGGCTCCCGCAGCCGCTCCCGCTCCGGCTCCCGCTCCGGCCGCCGAGACGCCGGCACCGGCGCCGGCCGTGGAGACCCCGGCTCAGACCTTCGATCCCGCCCCCGTCACGCCCGTCGAGGGCGCGGCAGCGGAGCGGCCGAGCCGCTCCGACACGCCGCTGGCGACGCTGATCGCCCTCGCCATCCTCTCCCTCGGCTTCATCGGGACGGGCACGGCGATCTTCATGAACGAGCGCAAGCGGGTCCGGGCCCGGGCCTAGCCGTTCGACCATCTCGCTGCGGGGCGCCCCTCCGGGGGCGCCCCGTTCCGCGTGGCGGGGCGGGCAGTCCACCCGTCGCGCTCGAGGGGCCTCCAACCCCCGGCGGCAGGCCCGTCCGGCGGCAGGAACGGGCGGTCCCGCTGGGACTCTGGCGGCAAGAACGGGCGGATGGCGCCCCTTGCTGCCGCCGGAAGCGGCCGGGGCGGTGAGCGGCGCGGCTGCGCGGTCGGCGGTCCCGCTGGGACTCTGGCGGCAAGAACGGGCGGATGGCGCCCCTTCCTGCCGCCGGAAGCGGCGGGAACGGTCGTCGTCGACGCCGCCGTGGTGGAACGTCAGGCGTCGGGGAGGCGGCGGGCGGCGCCGTCCGCGGTGACCTTGACGGGCGCGCCCACGATGTCGGTGCGCCGGGTCTGGAGCCCCCCTAGGCGGGTGTCGGGCCAGGCGACGTAGGCGCCGTCCGCCAGCGAGATCAGCCCGAGGGCGCTGCCCAGGTCGGGCCCGGCGCCGGCCGCCTCCCGCGGGCTGACGGGAAGCCAGGCCCGGAGGAACGGCTGGTTGAGGGGCGCAGCGGGCCCGAAGGTCCTCCCGCCGTCGGTCGACGCGGTGAACCGGATTCGGGTCGGGCCGCCCTCCGCGTCCTCCACCTGGGCGTACACCACGTCGAGGCGGCCGTCAGGGCCGAGTCCGAGCTGGGGCAGCAGCGCCGCCCCGCCGCCGGCGTCGACCCGCCGGGGCGGCTGCCAGGTCGTCCCGGCGTCGCGCGACGTCGACAGGAGGATCGCCGGCGTCCCCGACCGGCGGTCGGACCAGGCCACGTGCACGGTCCCGTCGTGCTCGGCGGCCACCGCCGGTAGGGGCGGGAGGAACACCAGGAACGGCTCGGGGGGCACCACGGCGGGGTCGACCGTCGTCTCGCTGAACGTGGCACCACCGTCGCGGGATGTGGCCGCCACCAGCTCGAACGTGCCGTCGTAGCGACCTTCGACGTTCTGGAAGTCGAAGGCGTCCCGCCGGTAGTCGAAGTAGACCACGGTGACGGACCCGTCCCCAGCCAGCGCCGGCACGGCGGCGCCGATCCGGTCGCGCGACGTGCCGCTGACCTGCACCGGATCGCCGAACGTGAGTCCGCCGTCGGTCGAGACGCGCATCATCACCCGGGCGGGCGGCACCATCTGGAGGAAGCCGACGCCGCTTCCCTCGACCCACGACAGGTAGAGCCGGGCGGGCGAGGTGGTCGGGTCGACGACCAGTCGGACCATGAACTTCTGGGCGTCCAGCACCCGGCGGGGCGGGTCGAAGGTCCGGCCACCGTCGGCCGACCGGGTCAACCACACCGCGGACGGCACGTTCCCGGCACCGGCCAGGGTGACGAAGGCCAGGTGCAGGACACCGCTGCCGTCGAACCCGAGCGACGTGCTGTAGCAGCGCTCGGTGCCGGCGGGCAGGGCGGGCGTGGTGGTCGCCCACGTTGCACCGGCGTCGAAGCTGGCGGCCACCACGCAGGAGTACGCAGGCAGCTCGACGCGGTGCCCGACGACGAAGTTGCGCGCGTCCTTCGGGTTGGCGGCGAGAACGGGCGTGCTCGCCGCCCGGATCACCGACTCGTCGGTCTCCTCGCCGACCTGGACCCCGGCCTCCGGTACCGGTCGGGGGGCGCGACCGATTCCCCCGGCGCCGTCGCCGTCGTCGCTCCCGCCGCACGCGGCGAGGCAGAGCGCGAGCACGAGGCTCACGGCGGCGGCGCGGGAGGGCGCCGTCCCCGGTCGGAGCGTCACGGGGTCAGCGTGCCGCCAGTACCAGCATCCATACGAACACCGCGATCCCGATCACCCAGCAGGCGATCGATATGGCGACGAGCCGGGGTTGCCAGGTCCCGCCACCCAGACCCTTCCTCGTCCCCTTGTCCTCCAGCGACATGCACACCCCCGCCTCGGTCCCCCGGCCCCCCGCCTCCGACCGGCCCGCCGACCGGCGTGAGGCCCGGGGTGGGCCGGCCCCAGTATCCTGGGGCACCGCAGCACTATACGGACGCCTATTCCGCGGCTCAAGGGTGGGGAGGCACGCTTGTCGAAATCCTCGGGGACCGGCGCCATCTGGCGACGCCCCGTCTTCTGGGTGGGGCTGGCCATCCCGACGTTCCTCGCGCTCTACGTGGTGCTGCTCCTGGCCACCCTCCCCGAGGAGACGGGGCGCGAGATCAGCTTCGCCGAGCTCCGCCAGCGGATGGTCGACAAGGAGGTGACCTCGGCGGTCTACCTCGACTTCGACAACCGCGTGCTCCTGCGGTCCGCCGGGGAGCAGTTGTGGGCCGCACTCCCCGGCAACGAGGGCATCGTCGCCGGGGTCCTGAGCACCGCCCTCGAGCAGGGCATCCCGATCGAGACGGACTCCCAGTCGATCAAGAAGTTGCTTGTCCCGCTCTCCGTGCTCGTTCCGGCGTTGCTGTTCGTGAGCGTCCTCCTCTTCGTACACCTCGGCCTGCGGGGCGGCGGCCTCGGTCGGTCGAGGCAGCGCAAGAAGGCGACCGACCGGTCGGTCACCTTCGCCGACGTGGCCGGGAACGACGACGCCGTCGAGGAGGTCCGCGAGCTGCGCGACTTCCTGATGCACCCGGAGCGGCTCAAGGAGATCGGCGCCCAGCCGCCCAAGGGCATCCTCCTGGTGGGGCCGCCGGGCACCGGCAAGACGCTGCTGGCCCGGGCGATCGCAGGCGAGGCCGGGGTGCCCTTCTTCTCGATCTCGGGCACCGACTTCGTGGAGATGTTCGTGGGCGTCGGCGCCGCCCGGGTGCGCGACATCTTCAAGCAGGTCCGCCAGAGCGCACCCGCCATCCTCTTCATCGACGAGCTGGACGCCGCCGGCAAGGCAAGGGGTGGCGGCACCGCCGAGGGGAGCGGGAGCGACGAGCGGGACCAGACGCTCAACCAGCTGCTGGTGGAGATGGACGGCTTCGACCAGTACTCGGGCGTCGTTCTCATCGGCGCCACGAACCGCCCCGACGTCCTCGACCCCGCCCTGCTCCGCCGGGGGCGGTTCGACCGCCAGGTGGTGGTCGACCGGCCCGACCGGGGCGGTCGCGTCGCCATCCTCCGGG
Organism: Acidimicrobiales bacterium; assembly: GCA_035540975.1. Lineage (NCBI taxonomy): Bacteria > Bacillati > Actinomycetota > Acidimicrobiia > Acidimicrobiales > Acidimicrobiales bacterium. The sequence continues at coordinate 6,675 of DATLFN010000121.1, read as the reverse complement.
TCCATGCCAAGGGGAAGCAGCTCGACCCGCGGGTGGACCTCGACGCGGTCGCCGCCCGGACCCCCGGGTTCACGGGCGCCGACCTGGCCAGCATGATGAACGAGGCGGCGCTGCTCGCCGCCCGGCGCAACCGGGCGGCGATCGGCGTCCAGGAGCTGGAGGAGGCGGCCGACCGGGTGCTGGCCGGCAACGAGCGGGCCCGGCTCCTCACGGCCGAGGAGAAACGGGCGGTCGCCTACCACGAGGGTGGTCATGCCGTCGTCGCCTGGGCGGTGCCGGGCAGCGACCCGGTGACCAAGATCTCCGTGGTGAGCAGGGGAAACGCCCTGGGCATGACGTGGATGGTCCCCGACGAGGAGCGGTTCATCGTCACCAAGTCGGAGCTGCTCGGACGGATGGCGATCTCCCTCGGCGGCATGGCGGCCGAGGAGCTCGTGCTGGGCGAGCCGACGAGTGCCCCCCGCGCCGACCTGCGCCGGGTGAGCGCCATCGCCCGCCAGATGGTGTGCGAGCTGGGCATGAGCGAGTCGCTCGGCCGCCTCGCCCTGGGTCGCCAGCTGGAGAACCCCTACCTGGGCGGCGACATGTTCCACCGCGACTTCTCGGAATCGGTGGCCCTCGAGATCGACCGGGAGATGCGCCGGGTGAGCGAGGAGGCCTACGCCATGGCCCACGAGATCCTCGTCGCCAACCGCCAGCTCCTCGACTCCCTGGCCGGCGCCCTCGTCGAGGTCGAGACGATCCGGGACCCGGAGCTCTCGGAGTATGCGGCCGCAGTGGTGCAGCCCGAGAAGCACCGGGCCGCCCGAGGCCGCGACGGACGGCTTGCGGTCCGGGGCCTGCCCGTCCCCAAGCAGACCGGCTGAGCGACCGTTCGGCCCTCGCAGCGGGTAGCTGGGAGTTCGACGGTTTGCCCGCTGCGTCGTCCTGAGCCCGGCCCGCCGCCGGCGCGCCTCGTCGGGCCGCTGAGCGGGCGGCCCCTCAGGACGAGCCCGCGGCCGCGCCGAGGTAGGCGGCGGACAGCTCCTCCTGCAGGTCGGCGGGCTCGCCGACGGCGGTCACCCGCCCGCGCACCATCAGCGCCGCGTAGTCCGCCACCCGCTGGACGACCCGCGCCGACTGCTCGGCGAGCAGGATCGACGCGCCGCCGGGCAGCCACCTCGGACACCGTCTCGGCCACCCTCAAGGCGGCTGCCGGCGTGTCGCGCGCGGTCGTCTACCCGGCCCAGGCGGTGGCCCGGAGCCGGGTTCTCGCCTACGGGCAGGACCTGGCGGCGGCGGAGATCCCCCTGGTGGCCACCGATGAGGCGCCGCTCACCGGGGCGACGTACTCGGGCTTCGTCAACGACATGCGCGACAGGCAGATCGAACTGGTCATCACCACCCTCGAGCTGAACGGCATGGCCGACCTGGCCAAGGCGTTCCGCGCACCGCCGGGTGGGAGCCCAAGGTGAAGTTCGCGCCGGCGCCCGTCCTGGTGGCGACCGGCTCGGGCACGCTGGCCCGCCGGCCCGAGGGCCGGGCGGTCGCCGGGAAGCCGGGCGTGCGCCCCGTCGCGGCCGCCGACGGCCTGGCCCCGTGCCGGCTCTGCGATCCCTACGCCTGACGCGGGCACCGAAGCCGGGCGCCGGCGCTTCTTCGGTCACTTTCCCACCTCCCAGGTGGGTTTCTCGACAAAGAACGTGGACCAGCTCGCCCGCCGCCGAGCCCGCTCCCCTGCAGATCGCGGCGCGCCGGCGGTCACTCCCGGGCGGCCACCCCGACCACGGGCCGGGCCAGGCGGATGGCGCCCGTCGAGCCGGCGAACGGGTGCGTCCCGAAGGCGAACACCCCGCCGTCGGCCGCCCCCGTCCAGTAGCCGTCGTAGCTCGAACTGGCCGTCATCCCCACCACCGGGCTGGCCAGGCGGAGGGCGCCCGTCGACCCGAAGAACCCGGCCTTGAAGGCGAAGACGCCGCCGTCGGCGGCGACCAGCCGGTAGCCCTCGCCGTCGGGGTCAGCGGCCATCCCCACCACCGGGCTGGCCAGGCGCAGGCCGCCGGTCGACCCGTGGAACTGGGCGTCGCCGAAGGCGAAGACGCCGCCGTCGGCGGCGACCAGCCAGTAGCCCCGTCCCGACGGCGTGGCCGCCATCCCCACCACCGGGCTGGCCAGGCGGATCGCCCCGGTCGACCCGTGGAAGACGGCGTCGCCGAAGGCGAACACACCGCCGTCGGACGCCACCAGCCAGTACCCGAGCCCCGACGGTGTCGCCGCCATGCCCGCGATCGGGCGGTTGAGGCGCTGGGCGCCGGTGGACCCGGCGAAGCGGGCGGCGCCGAAGGCGAACACACCGCCGTCGGCGGCGACCAGCCAGTAGCCGTCGCCGCCGGGCTTGCCCGCCATCCCGACGACCGGCCGGGCGAGCGTCATCCCGCCGGTCGAGCCGAGGTACGGCGCGTCGCCGAAGGCGAAGACCCCGCCGTCGGACGCAACCAGCCAGTACCCGCGGTGCGGTGGCGCTGCGGCCAGGTAGCGGGCCAGCACCATCTGGTCGGACGGGCGCCCGCCGAAGTTCACGCTTCCCGCCGCCACGATCCTGCCGTCGGCCTGGAGGGCGACCGCCTCGGCGACCGCGTCCGGCTGGGGCCCGATGTCGGTGGTCGTCTTCCCGTCGCCGTCGAAGGTGGGGTCCAGGGCGCCGCTCGGCAGGTGGCTGGCGACCGCGAACCTGGACCGGCCGCCGACGATGCCGTAGCCGGCGGTGACGATGCGGCCGTCGGGACGCACGGCCACGGCGAAGGCCGACGAACCGTCGCCGAAGGCGGTCACCACCGCGCCGTCGCCGTCGAAGCTGCGGTCCGGGGCCCCGTCGGCGAGGTAGCGCAGGAGGGTGGCGTGTCGGGAACCGCCGGCGTCGGTCCCGCCGGCGACCACGATCCGGCCGTCGGCCTGGAGGGCGAGCGCCCGGGCGTGGCCGGATGGCCCCACCAGCACGCCGTCGGCGTCGAACGTGGTGTCGAGGGCCCCCGCGGCCGTGTACCGAGCCAGCGAGAGGCGGGCCGCGCCTGCGGCCGTCGTCTCGGCCCAGCCGAGGACGACGACCCGGCCGTCGGGTTGTACGGCGAGGTCGTCGGCGCCGTTCATGCCGGCGGCGCCGAAGTCGGTGACGACCTTGCCGTCGCCGCCGAAGGTGGTGTCCAGCGCCCCGCCGGGGGTGTAGCGCACGAGGGCGACGTCGAACACGCCCAGTTGGCCCGTGGCTCCACCGACGACGATCCTGCCGTCGGGGTGGAGCGCGGCGGCGGCCACGCGGTCGCTGACGACGACGGCGGGCTCCGTGGCCGTCCCGACCTCCGTCGTCACTCGTCCGCCGGTGCCGAAGCCGGTGTCCGGTGCCCCGTCGGGGAGGAAGCGGAACACGGCGAAGTCGTCGCCCGTCGTGCCCGTCGCCAGCGTGCCGGCCAGGACGATCCTCCCGTCGGGCTGGACCAGCACCCGGGGCTCCCCCATGTCCGGCACGGTCACCTTCCCGGCCGAGCCGAACGAGGCGTCCACGGCGCCGGTGGGCCCGAACCGGGTCAGCGTGACGCCGCCGGTGCCGCCCGCCGCGGCCAGGACCCGGCCGTCGGGCAGGGAGGCGACGTCCACGCCCCGGAAGGCGTGCTCGGACGTCGAGACCCTCCCGTCGCCGTCGAAGCTCGGGTCGAGGCTCCCGTGGGAGGCGTCGGCGGGGCCGGCCCCGGCGAGCGTGGCCGCGAACACCGCCGCGGCGGCCACCGCGGCGGCCACCGGGCCGGGGCACCGCCGCCTGCTCCTCTCCGGCGCGGTGGGCGGTCGGATGTCGCCGGCGGTGGCCCCGGGCGTCGGGTGGCTCATGGTGCGCTCCCTTCCTGGCCCGCGGCGCGGGCTGCGGACGAACGAGTTGGACGCCGGCGTGCCGGCGCCGCTTCCCCCGGTCGTCCCGAATGTGACCGAGATCACACGGCGCGAGGGCCGAGCGACGCCCGCCGCCGCCGCACGAGGGCGGCGTAGCCGGCGGCGACGATCCCGGCGATCACCAGGCGGAGCGCCCCCGTGTACTCCTCGGGGTAGATGACCCCCTCCACGTAGCGGTCGACGAACCCCCCGGCGTAGCCCTCGTCGCCCGCCCGACGTCGGAACCACTTCTCCAGCGGGGTGAGGGGGCAGGGGAGGCCGACGGTGACGCTCCCCGCCGCCCACGCCAGCGCCGGCAGGTGGGCCCATGCCACCGCCGGCCACCGCCACGCGAGCACGGACCCCACGGCGACGAAGATGATGAAGCCGAGGTGGAACACGACGACGCCATCGGCGAGGGCCCGGTAGAGCATGACGACTCCGCCCGCGACGCTACCTCCGGCGGGGTGCCCCGGCCGCGCCCGGCCCGAGGACGCGGGCCCGGCGGAATGGCCCAGCCGCGCCCGACCCGAGGACGCGGGCCCGGCGGGGTGCCCCGGCCGCGCCAGCCGCGCCCCCGAGGGCGCGGGCCCGGCGGCGTGCCCCGGCCGCGGCCGGCCCGGGCACCCCGCCGGCTCCGGGACCGGGCCGTCGTCGCCGCGGCGTCGGCCCTGGTCGTGGCCGCCGCGTGGTGGGCCGTGGGGCTGCGCCCGTTCTCGGGGGCGGCGACGGCGGCCGTGCTCGCCGCTGGGGTCGCGGCCATGGCGTGGGGCGCCCGCTCGCTCCGGCCCCGTCCCCCGCCCGTCGACCTCCGCGCCGCCGCCGGCTGGCTCGTCGTGGCCGCCGCGACGGCGGCCTGGGAGCTGGTCGCCTTCGTCCAGCACCCCCGCGAGGACCACCCGACCCTCAGCTCGATGACCAACGCCCTGCTCGACTCCCGCCCGGCCCGGGCCGCCGCGTTCGTGGCCTGGCTCGCCGCCGCCGCCGCCCTCGCACGGCGATGAGCGGCACCGTCACCGTGGTGGGCTACGTCGTGATCGCCGTCTGCGCCGTGGCCGTCGAGGTCGCCGGCCGCCGGGGCCGGGGGGCCCGCCTGTCGCAGGTGCTCTCGAGGGGCCTGGCCCGCCCGCCCGTGCGCCTCGCCGTCCTCGCCGCCTGGCTGTGGCTGGGGTGGCACGTCTTCGTCCGGGTCGACTGGCGGTGAATGGTGCCGGCGGGCCGCCGAGAGCTCCGCCAGCCGACGGCGTCCGCCGGTGGCGGGCCCAGCGGGAGCCGTAGCCGGGCCAGGCCGGTCAGCTCGATGCCGGCCGGATCCCGGGCGCGGTCGGCGAACATCTCACGGCTCGGTCCTGTCGAGTGCTGACCGTCCGGACGAGTGATGGCGGTGCAAACCCGAGGAACCCGTTGCGAGACATGAAAGGCAACGATATGGTCCGCGCCGCGCGCGGCATCGTCGCTGTGTTGGTCACCACCGTGGCCGCCGCCGGGTGCAGCGGCGGGAAGGCCACACCGGCCGAGCCGACCGTCCCCACCGCCGTCTCGACGTCGTCGACCACCGCGCCTATCGACGTCTCGGTCATCCCGCCGACCATCGACGAGCCCTACCTGAACGCGGTCCTGGCGGCCCTCGACGAGGTCGACAGCGAGGCGACGCGCATGATCGTCGCAGCCAAGAACCTGACACCGCCCGCGGCTGAGTACCTCAACGCCATATATAGCGACGAGGCGATGCGACGTGAGGCCGACGGATGGTTCGAGAGTCTCGCCGATGATCCTCAGCTGAGCGGCATCCGACCCAATCCTGGCAAGCGGCGAACGGTTGTCGATCGCGTCATCGTGGCTTCGCCAGGGTGCGTGTGGATGGCAGTGCGACGGGACTACTCGGCACGGAATGTGAAGGCCGTTCCGGATCGGTTGGAGTACATCGCCCTTCGACCTCTGGATTCTTCGAACGATCCGCGAAAGATCAATCCCACTGCATGGATGATCACGACCGACGGCTTCCGAGCTGACGGCCTGGAACCCTCGAACCCTTGTCCCGCAAGCTAGGCGCCGTTCTCGGCGCCGTTGTCGCCGGTCTGCTTGGCGCTCCAGGCGCGCAAGCGGCACAGGACACCAGCGTTCCAACGGGCACGCAACCGCTCGGCATTGACGTGAAGGCGAAGCAGGGAGATCCCGGAGTCACCTACGACGTGGCGGCCAGCACCGAGGGCGAGGCGGTTGACACGGCAGGGGCTCGGCGGCGGACGAGCCGTGGAGGACCAGCGCAGGTCTTCTACGCGACGTTCCCGACGGTCGAGACTCAGGCCGACGGGCAAATGTGCGTCCGCACCCGACGCCGGGCCTACCCCAACCCCGTGGGGGCGGCCGCCGCCACGGACGCGCAGAACGCCTTGTGGCGTCTGGCGGCGGCGTCGTTCCCGCTCTGCGCGCGCACGCCGGTGCCCGAGTCGACGCCGGCGGCGCAGGCTGCGGAGTTCTGGCGGGTGGTGGGGGAGGACCTGCTCCCCAGGCCCGCACCACGCATCGCTCCCGGCTACATGCTGGCCGGCAAGCTCGCCTACCTCGAGGCCGGCACGGTGCCGTTCGCCACGTTCGAGCACCCGACCCCGGCCGGTGTGCTGCGGATCGAGGCCAGGGCCGAGGGCTGGGTCGACTGGGGCGACGGCTCGCCGCTCGACGGCCCGTACGACCACGCCGGCGGACCATGGCCGGACGGCACCATCACGCACTACTGGACCGACGTGGGCCGGTACGACGTCCGGGTGGTCCAGCGGT
>DATLFN010000120.1 GCA_035540975.1 Acidimicrobiales bacterium | reverse complement strand
GTCGTGCTCGACAAGAAGCACGTCGCCCTCCGCGACATCCTGGCCGCCGACCTGAACCGCCTCACCGCCCTGTTCGTGGAGGTGTGCGAGCGCAACCGGCGCTACCGCGACTACACCCGCCACGACCTGCACGAGGCACTGCGTGAGGTGGCCGCGTGCTTCCCCGTGTACCGCAGCTACGTCCGCCCGGCCACCGGTGGCGTCCACGAGGACGACGTCGCCGTGGTGGAGGCGGCGGTGGCGGCGGCCACCGACCGCCGCCCCGAGATCGACGCCGAGCTGTTCGCCTTCCTGGCCGACCTGCTCCTGCTGCGCCACCGGCCGGAGACGGCGCCCGGCCTGCCGGCGCTGGCGGGGGACGTGGAGGCCGAGCTGGTCACCCGCTTCCAGCAGTTCACCGGCCCGGTGATGGCGAAGGGCGTCGAGGACACCGCCTTCTACGACTACGTGCCGCTGGTGTCGCTCAACGAGGTGGGCGGCTCGCCCGGAGCCTGGGGCACGGCGGTGGGCGACTTCCACCAGGCGTGCGCCGAGGCGGCGAGCAACTGGCCGACGTCCATGCTGGCGACCAGCACCCACGACACCAAGCGCAGCGAGGACGTGCGGGCCCGTCTGCACCTGCTGTCGGAGATGCCCGAGGCGTGGGGCGAAGCGGTCCGGCGCTGGTTCCTCGCCAACACCCGCCACCGCACCGGGCTGGAGCGGCCGGACTCCAATGCCGAGTACCTCCTGTACCAGACGCTGGTCGGCGCCTGGCCGCTGACGGTCGACCGGGCCGTCGCCTACATGGAGAAGGCGTCCAAGGAGGCCAAGGTCCACACGTCGTGGATCGACCCCGACCCCGGGTACGACGCCGCCCTGAAGGCGTTCGTGGAGGGGGCCCTGGACGACGACGCCTTCGTGGCCGACCTCGAGGCGTTCGTCGCCCCTCTGGTCGGGCCCGGGCGGGTCAACTCGCTGGCCCAGGTCCTGGTGAAGCTCACCGCGCCCGGCGTCCCCGACACCTACCAGGGGACCGAGGTGTGGGACCTCAGCCTGGTCGACCCCGACAACCGCCGGCCCGTGGACTACGAGGTGCGGCGCCGGCTGCTGGAGTCGTTGGACGGTCTCGACGCCGCCGAGGTGTGGGCCCGGGCCGACGACGGGATCCCCAAGCTCAAGGTCGTCCGCGAGGCGCTGCACCTGCGGCGGCGGCAGGCGGCGGCGTTCGGCGGTGCCGGCTCGTACGAACCGCTGGCCGCAGCGGGTGCCAAGGCGGCGCACGTGGTGGCGTTCGTCCGCGGCGGGGCCGCCGTCACCGTCGTCCCCCGGCTGGTGCTCGGCCTCGGCGGCGACTGGGGCGACACCACCGTCGAGCTGGCGGCGGAGCGGTGGCGGAGCGTGCTCGACGGCGCCGAGATCGACGGCGGCGCGGTGGCCGTGGCGGCGCTCCTGGAGCGCTTCCCGGTGGCCCTCCTCGAGCGCTCGGCACCGTGACGGGCCGGACCGGCGCGCCCGGCGACCGCGGATCGTGTCGTCTCCGGCACCGGTTCGGGGAAGGGTCGGGTCCATGACTCGTTTCCGGGTGTGGGCGCCGAACGCCACCGCAGTGGAGCTGGACCTGAGCGGGCGCCGGGTGCCCATGGCCGCCGCCGGCCGCGGCTGGTTCGAGGCCGACATCCCCGACGCCGGGCCCGGGGCCGACTACGGCTTCTCGCTCGACGGCGGGCCCGTCCGGCCCGACCCGCGCTCGCCGTGGCAGCCGGCGGGCGTGGACGGCCCGTCGCGCACCGTCGACCACGCCGCCTTCCCGTGGGCCGACGCCGGCTGGCGCGGCGTCCACCTCCCGTCGGCGGTGATCTACGAGCTCCACGTCGGGACCTTCACGCCCGAGGGGACGTTCGACGCGGTGATCCGGCGCCTCGACCACCTCGTCGACCTGGGCGTGGACGTGATGGAGCTGCTGCCGGTGGCCGAGTTCCCGGGCACCCGGGGCTGGGGCTACGACGGCGTGGACCTCTACGCCCCGCACTCCGCCTACGGTGGCCCCGACGGCCTCAAGCGCCTGGTCGACGCCTGCCACGCCCGCGGCCTCGGGGTGGTGATGGACGTCGTGTACAACCACCTCGGGCCGGCCGGGAACCACCTCGGTGCGTACGGGCCGTACTTCACCGAGCGCTACGCCACACCCTGGGGCCAGGCGGTCAACCTCGACCAGGCGGGGAGCGACGAGGTGCGGGCGTTCTTCGTGGACAACGCCCTGATGTGGCTGCGCGACTACCACTGCGACGGGCTGCGCCTCGATGCCGTCCACGCCATCCTCGACACCTCGGCCATGCACCTGCTGGAGGAGCTGGCCGTCGAGGTCGAGGCGCTGGCCGCCTCCGTCGGCCGGCCCCTGTTCCTGGTGGCGGAGAGCGACCTCAACGACCCGCGGGTGGTCCGCCGTCGCGAGGTCGGCGGCTACGGTATGGACGCCCAGTGGAGCGACGACTTCCACCACGCCGTCCATGCCGCCCTCACCGGCGAGCGGGACGGCTACTACGCTGACTTCGGGTCGCTCACCGACATCGCCACGGCCCTGCGGCGCGCCTTCGTCCACGCCGGCGGGTACTCGCCCTACCGGGACCGGCGGCACGGGCGCCACGACGCCACGTTGTCCGGGCACCGCTTCCTGGGCTACGCCCAGAACCACGACCAGGTGGGCAACCGGGCCCGGGGCGAGCGCAGCGCCGCCCTCATGTCCCCCGGGCGGCTCCAGCTGGCTGCCGCTTTGGTCCTGACGAGCCCCTTCGTGCCCATGCTCTTCCAGGGCGAGGAGTGGGCGGCGGGCACCCCGTTCCAGTACTTCACCGATCACGCCGACCCCGCCCTGGGCCGGGCCGTCAGCGACGGCCGGCGGTCGGAGTTCGTCGCCTTCGGGTGGCAGCCGGCCGACGTGCCCGACCCCCAGGACCCGGCGACCTTCGAGCGGTCGAAGCTCGACTGGTCCGAGCTCGGCGAGAAGGACCACGCCGCCGTGCTCGACTGGCACCGCCGCCTCATCGCCCTGCGCCGGTCCGTGCCCGAGCTGACCGACGGCCGGCTCGACCTCGTCGTCTGCCGGGTCGACGAGGACGCGGGCTCGCTCGTGGTGCGCCGCGGCCCGGTCACCGTCGCCGGCAACATCGGCGCCCGGGCGGTGGAGCTGGCGGCCGAGGGGAGCGTCGTCCTGGCGTCCGACGGTGCCGAGCTCGTCACCGGCGGGACCCTGCGCCTGGCGCCCGACTCCGTCGCCGTCCTCACCGCGTGACGCCGACCCACGACCCGACCTACGACGCGGTCGTCGTCGGCGGCGGCCCGGCGGGGCTGGCCGCGGCCACCTGGGTCGCCCGCTACCGGCGCACCGTCGCCCTCCTCGACGGCGGGGAGCCCCGGAACCGGTGGGTCGACCTCGCCCACGGCTACCTGGGCGACGACCCGGTGAACCCCGCGACGCTGGCCGAGCGGGCCCGGGAGCAGCTGCTCCGCTACCCCGAGGCCGAGCACTGCGTCGGCGAGGCGTCGGAGGTCGGGCGCGACCGTGACGGTCTGTTCCAGGTGGTGACCGAGGGCGGCGGCCCCGTGCTGAGGGCACGACGGCTCGTGCTCGCCACCGGCGTGCGCGACCGCTTCCCCGAGGTCGACCGCTTCTTCGAGCACTACGGCGCCAGCGTCTTCCACTGCCCGACGTGCGACGGCTACGAGGCCCGGGAAGCCGACGTCGTCGTCTTCGGCTGGAGCGAGGACGTCACCGGCTTCGCCCTGACCCTCCTCGGGTGGGCGCGCTCGGTCACCGTCGTCACCGACGGCCGCACCTTCGAGGGCGACGCCGGCTGCCGGCGGCGTCTGGCGGACGCCGGCGTCGCGGTGCTGGAGGACGACGCCACCGAGCTGCTCGGGCCCCGGGGCGGGCTGGAAGGGGTGACGCTGCGCGACGCCGGCGTGCTGCCGTGCGGCATGGCGTTCTTCTCCATCGCCCACGAGCCGCGGACCCGGCTGGCCGAGCAGCTCGGGTGCCGGCTGACCGACGAGGGCTGCATCGACGTCGACCATGACGCGGCGACGTCGGTCCCGGGCGTCTACGCCGCCGGGGACGTCACCCCGGGCCTCCAGCTGGTGCAGGTGGCGGCGGCCAAGGGGGCGACGGCGGGCGTGTCGTGCGCCCAGTCGCTGCGGGGCGAGGGCGGCATGCCGGCGTCGTGGCACGGGCGGGTCGTCCTCGGGTAGACCTGGCCCATGAGCGACAGCGAGGCTGAGGACCAGGCGGGCGACGGCGCCGACGGCGCCGGCGGCGCAGCGGAAGAGGGCGGCGCGGGTGACGGAGGCGATGCCGCGGCGGGCGGCGACGACCGGGCCGGCACCGTCGACAAGGAGCCGGGTGGGGACGCGGCGGGTGGCGCCGGCGACGCCCCGGGCGACCAGTCGGCGCCCCAGGCGGAGAGCGGTTCGGAGACCGACGCCGGCGGCGACGACGCTGCGGCGGAGGAGGAGAGCGGATCGGGGAGCGACACCGGCGACGACGACGCTGCGGCGGTAGGCGCCGACGACGCCTCGGGCGGCGACTCCGGTTCCGACGACGAGACGCAGCCCGACGACGAGGTGGAGCCCGACGAGGAGGACGGGGGCGAGCAGGCCTCGGCGAGCCCCGAGGGGCGGCTCGAGGCCCTCCAGGAGGACATCGACGCCGTCCGCCGCCGGGTGGCCGACGACACGGTCGGCGAGGGCGACGAGGCCTTCATCCAGGAGGGGGAGGCGTCCGAGGACGAGCCGGTCGACGACACCATCGCCCCGCCCGGCTGACCCCGACGAGCGGTCCCGGAAAAATCTCGGGAAACGTGTTTGGGCCGCCACGGGGTGGGGCAGAAACTATCTCGTCCCGCCCCCCGGGAGCCCCACGTACCGGGAGAGCCGAGCTATAGCCGGCTTTCCCGGTACGTGCGCGTCCGGCCCCGGGTCGACGGCCGGCCGCCACCGCGGACCACCGTGCACCACCGTGCACCGGGCGGCGATGCCTCAGGCCACGGCGGTGGCGGGCGGGGCGTCGTCGAGCAGGCCGAGCACGGCGCGCTCGACGGCGCCCTGGGTGGACAGGTGCCCGAAGGCGGCCGCCTCCCCGAGCCCCGAGAGGGCACCGGCGATGGTGACGCCGGCCCGGTACCGGTCGACCACCCGGGGGTCGACGTACGACGAGCGGCACACCGCCGGTGTGTTCCCGAGGTAGCGCGACACCTCCTTCATGGCCCACGCCACCGCCCGCTTCCGGGCCGTGGGCGACCCCGCCTCCGAGGCGACCGCCAGGCTGACCGCGGCCAGGACGGTGGCGTTCCACGTGCGGAAGTCCTTGGCGGTGAACTCGCCGCCCGTGGCCTCCTTGACGTAGGCGTTGATGTCGCCCGAGCGCACGTCGGACCACCGCCGGCCCTGCCGGTAGGCCAGGAGCTCCGGGCCACCGCCGCGGCGGCGCTTGAGGGCCTCGACCACGGCGAACACCTCGGGGTCGACGACCGACTGCAGCCGGCGCTTGCCGCTCTTGGCCACGTAGTCGAACCGCACGCCGCCGTCGACCAGGCGCACGTGCCGCTTCTGGATGGTGGCCAGCCCGTAGCTCTGGTTCTGCTCGGCGTAGCCCTCGGTGCCGATCCGGAAGAACCCGATGTCGAGCAGTCGGGTGGCGCAGGCCAGGACCCGGGGCTGGCTCAGGTCGTCGCCCGCCAGGTCTGCGGCGATGACCTCCCGGAGGCGGGGGAGCGCCCGGGCGAAGTCCAGCATGTGGTCGAACTTCTCCTGGTCGCGCCGGGCCCGCCAGGCGTCGTGGTAGCGGTACTGGCGCCTCCCGGCCGCGTCGGTCCCCACCGCCTGGATGTGGCCGGTCGGGACCGGGCAGATCCACACCTCCGTCCAGGCCGGGGGGATGGCGAGCGCCCGGATGCGGGCCAGCACCTCGGGATCGTCGACCCGGCCGTGCTCGTCGTAGTAGGCGAAGCCCCGGCCGGCCCGGCGGCGGCGGATGCCGGGACCGGCGCAGTCGACCCGCCGCAGGCGCACCACTCCAGCGGCTCAGACGACGCCGAGGTCGCGGAGCGCGGGGCGCAGCTCGGCGTCCCAGAAGCGGAAGAACCCGTCCTGGTCCGGGCCCACCTGATGGATGTAGACGTGGGTGTACCCGGCCTCGGCGTACGACCTGACCATCTCGGCGTGCCTCGAGACGTCGGGCCCGCACGCGACCTTCTCGGCGACGTCGTCCTCGGTGACCGTGGAGGCCGCGTCCTCGAAGTGCTTGGGCGTCGGCAGGTCCTGCGAGAGCTGGCCGGCCAGGCCGCCGTTGGGCCAGATCTCGAGCGCCGTCCTGCGGGCCGACGCCTCGTCCTCCGCCCAGCACACCGTGACCTGCCCGTAGCGCGGCTTGCCGGCCCCGCCCTCCTTCTCGAACGTCTCCAGCGTCTCGGCCTCGGGGGACACGCCCCAGAAGCCGTCGCCCACCCGGCCGGCCAGGGCCGCGGCCTTGGCGCCGGAGCCGGCCACCACGATCTCGGGCCGCGGGTCGGGGAGGTCGAAGATGGTGGCGTCCTCGACGGTGAAGTGCCTGCCGTAGTGGTCCTGGCTGCCGCCCTGCCAAAGCAGGCGGATCACCTCGACGGCCTCCTCGAGCATCTCCAGGCGGATGGGCGCCGGCGGCCAGCGGTGGCCGAGTATGTGCTCGTTGAGGGCCTCGCCGCTGCCCACGCCGAGGAAGAACCGGCCGGGCATGAGGCAGCCGGCGGTGGCGGCGGCGTGGGCGATGACCGCCGGGTGCGTGCGCATGATCGGGCAGGTCACGCCGGTCCCGACCCGGATGCGCTCGGTCGCCTGGGCCATGGCGCCGAGCACGCCCCACACGAACGGGCTGTGGCCCTGGGCCTTGATCCACGGGTGGAAGTGGTCGGAGATGCCGATGAAGGAGAACCCGGCCTCCTCGGCCTGCACGGCCTGGCGCACGAGGTCCAGAGGGCGGTGCTCCTCGCTCGACAAGGCGAAGCCCACCTCGACGGTCGAAGCCATGGGTGTCCTCCTGGGGAAGCCGGGGTCGGCGTACCCACTACCCGTTCGCCCGGCCGCCAGAACGCGCGCCCGCCGAGCGATCCTCCCCTGCGGCGGCGACGCCTACCGGGGCGCCTCGTCCTCGTCGGGGAGGGGCCCGGGGAGGGACTGCTCGATGGCGTCCGCCTCGGGGACGTCCGCGGCGATGCGCACGGGGGCGTTCTCCATGTCGGGCGGGACGGCCGGGACCTCCTGCTCGGCGCGGTCGGCGTCGGGCACCGGGTCGGGGACGGGAGCGTCGGAGGTGCCGGGGGAGTCGGTCATCGCCGGGCCAATCTAGCTAGGACGGGCCCGCGGGGGCGAGGCCCGGCGCCGACGGGGCGGCCACCACGGCCCGCTTCACGCAGCGGATGCGGGTGCGGCCGTCGGAGGTGTCGCGGGTCACCTCGTCGGTGAACGTGCGCACGAGCCACAGGCCCCGGCCGTGCTCGGCCCGAGGGTCGGGCGGCTCCAGGGCGAGCTGCGGCCAGGCCAGGCCGCCGCCGTCGTCCTGCACCTCCACGATCACGTCGGCGCCCTCGGTGAAGGCGCGGATCACCACGCCGCCGCCCTGCCAGGTGGCGTGCTCGACGGCGTTGGCGCACAGCTCGGTGGCGGCGAGAAGGAGGTCGTGGATGGCGTCGGCGTCGACGGGAACCCTCACCAGCCATTCGCGGAGGAGGCCTCGGCTCACCGACACCGCCGCCATGCTCTGCGACAGGCGGTGCTCGAACGGGCCCAGGGCCGATGCTCCCGCCCGCGGCGGTGGCATGCGGCGGCGGAGGATCAGCGCCAACGAGTCGTCCCGGCGGGCGGCCCCGGCGAGCGTGCGCTCGACCAGGATGCGTGCCTGCTGCGGCGCCGGGTACGGGGCGGTCTCCTCGGCGAAGCGGCGCAGCGACGCCAGGCCGCTCACCACGTCCTTGGTGCCCTCGACCAGGCCGTCGGTGTAGAGGACGAGGCTGTCCGTGCGGCCGAGGGCCACCTCGGCCACCCCCTCGGAGCCGGCGCCGGGCCAGCCGATGGGCACGCCGGGGGAGCGCACCTCGACGGCCCGGCCCTCGTGGACGAGGAAGGCGGGCGGGTGCCCACCGCCCGCCAGCCGGAGCTCGCCGGTGGGCGGCCGGTAGCGGCCGACGAGCAGCGTCGCCACCAGCTCGGGGTTCTGGGCGGTGACGATGGCGTCGGCCCGCCGCACCACGTCATCCAGCGGGCAACCGTCCAGCACCAGCAGGCGGAGGGCGTGGGTGACGGCCAGGGCGTCCTTGGTGGCGGCGACCCCCTTCCCCATGACGTCGACCACCGCGAAGTGGAGGTCGCCGTCGGGGAGGAGGATCCAGTCGTACAGGTCGCCGCCGGTGGCCACACCGGGGTCGGCGGGGGAGTAGTAGCTGCCGAGCTCGGTGTTGGGGACCACCGGCCGCTCCGGCACCACCGCCGCCTGGAGCTGGTTGACCATCTGCTGCTCGGTGGCGCGCAGCTCGTCGAGGGCGCGGCGGTTCTCGAGGTTGTCGACGGCCACGCCGAGGTGGCAGCCGAGGACGGCGAGCGACGCCTCCCCGTCGGGCGAGAAGCGCTCGTGAGCGGCGGCGGCGGCGACGATCACGCCGTGGTTGCCGGCGTCGGCGCCCGGCACGGGCACGGCCACGATGCTCGCCATCCCGGGCAGGCACGCGGCCAGATCGGGGTCGAGGCGCCAGTGCCCCTCCCCGTCGCCGATGCGCACCGGGCGCCCCCCGCGGACCGCCGGGTGCAGGGCGGCGTGGTGACGAGGATCGCCGAGGTCGGCCAGGGAAGCGGTCGACGTGGGGCGGATGGTGGCGGTCACCCAGTGGGGCTGCTCGTCGTCGAGCAGCCACACGCCGGCGACGTCGGCGGACGTCAGCACGCGGGCGGCGTCGGCGACCCAGGCGAGCAGGCGGTTGCGGTCCGCCTCGCCGTGCACGGCGCGCGCCGCCTCGGCCAGCACGGCGGCGGCGGGGCGGCCCGTCACGGCCGCCGGTTCCGTGGTGGGCGAGGCCACGGCGGCAGGGTACGAGGGGGAGTCCGCACGGGCAGGGCCGATCCGGCACGCTACCAGCCCGTTTGCCACTCCACGGGTCGGGGAACCGACGCTCTCGGTGGCGCACTCGACGATCCCCGAGCAGCCGCCGCTCGAGCGTGCCCGGCGGGCGCGGACCGGCCGGCGGGCCTTCCTCGCCGTGCTCTGCGTGTTCCTGCTGGCGGGCGTCCTCGGGCTGCTCGGCGTCCGCACGTCGACGGTGCAGGCCACCGGCGGGGCGTACGAGCTCGAGCTCCGCTACGCCCGGGTGACGCGGCCCGGCCTGGCCGTGCCCTGGTCGGTCACCGTGCGACGCGACGGCGGGTTCGACGGCCCGCTGACGCTGGCGACGACGAGCACGTACTTCGACCTGTTCGACGAGAACGCCTTCGGTCCCGAACCGGAGTCGGTGACCACCGACGGCGAGTGGGTGATCTGGGAGCTGAAGACGCCCGATCACAGCGACACCATGGAGATCTCGCTCGACACCCGCACCGGCCCCAACGTCCAGTGGGGCAAGGAGGCGACCACCGCCGTCCTCGAGAACGGCCGGCCGGTGGTGCAGGTCGACTACCGCACGTGGGTGCTGCCCTGATGGAGCTGCCCCTTCGCGCCACGGCCGTCTTCTTCTTCCTGTGGGCGCTGACCCGGGCGCTCGGCAAGCGGGAGCTGGCCGAGATGAACGCCTTCGAGCTGGTGCTGCTGATCGTGCTCGGCGACCTGATCCAGCAGGGCGTGACGCAGGAGGACTACTCGGTGACGGGCGCCCTCCTGGCCGCCGGCACCATCGGGTTCTGGGTCCTGGTGTTCTCGTACCTCTCGTTCAAGTTCCCACGCTCGCGTCGCGCCCTCGAGGGCGAGCCGCTGCTCGTGGTGCGGAACGGGGAGCCGCTGTACGACGCCATGCGGCTGGAGCGGCTCACCCTGGAGGAGATCGAGGAGGAGGCCCGGATGCAGGGGCTGAAGGACCTCTCGGAGGTCGAGGTCGGCATCATGGAGCCCGACGGCAAGTTCTCCTTCCTCAAGACGAACGGCGAGCAGCACCAGCCCGACGAGAAGCACGCCGCCGAGTAGCAGGGTCGGTCGGCGGCCGGGCTCCGCGCTGTCCCGTGGGAGGATGGGGCATGGCGGTGTCGGACGGCGTGGTCCTGGTGAACCCGGAATCGGGGCCCGATCCCGAGCCGACGTCGGCCGTGCGGGAGCACTTCGCCGGCCACGAGGTCATCGAGTGCGACGGCGACGGCCTCGAGAAGGTGGCGTCCGGCGCCATCGAACAGGGAGCGGGCTTCGTCGCCATGGCCGGTGGCGACGGGAGCATCCGCTGCGTCGCCTCGCTCCTCGCCGGCACCGGCATCCCGCTCGTCCCCGTCCCGACGGGGACGCGCAACCACTTCTCACGCGAGCTCGGGATCGAGACGGTGGCCGACGCGGCCGCCGCCGTCGACGGCGTGCGCCGCCGGGTCGACCTGGCCGAGGTGAACGGCGAGCACTTCGTCAACAACGCCAGCATCGGGTTCTACGCCGCTCTCGTGAGCGAGCGGGACTCGCACGAACGCCACCTGCCCAAGCCGCTGGCGAACGTCACCGCGGCGTGGGCGCAGGCCCGCAAGGGCCACCGCTTCGGGGCCGTGGTCGGCGGGACCACGTACCGGGCCTGGCTGGTGTTCGTGGGCAACGGGTGCTACGGCGACGGCTTGACCGACCTGACCAGCCGCGCCGCCCTCGACGAGGCGATCCTCGACGTGCGCGTCCTTCGCGCCGACCGGGTCCTGGCGCGCGCCCGGACCGTCCTCGCGCTGCTCGCCGGTCGACTCGCCGCCTCCCCCCTGCTCGCGTCCACCCGGGAGCAGGACGTGGTGGTCGAGCTGGCCGGCACACCCGACGTGGCCGTTGCCCTCGACGGCGAGGTCGTGCGCCTGCGCCCGCCGTTGCGGTTCCGGTCGCTGCCCGGCGCCCTCACGGTCCTCGTCCCGCCGGAGGCCGATGCTAAGGTCGCGACCTGATCCGGGGCCGTTAGCTCAGCTTGGTAGAGCACTTGCATGACGCGCAAGGGGTCAGGGGTTCAAGTCCCTTACGGCCCACGACGAAACCGCAGGTCAGCGGCTCCGAGCCCGCCTGCGGGGGCCGGCGCTAGCCGGTAGGGGAGCCAAAGGGGGAGCCAACCGCCCCGAACAGGCCTCCATGGGAGCCACCGCCGCCCCCACGGCCGGTGCCACGGCGTGCCGGTAGAAGCGGGCCGCCATCCGCGTCCCGTCGTGGCCGAGGATGTCGGCGACGTGTTCGAGGGGGACACCGGCCGCCGACAGGAGCGAGCAGGCGGAGTGCCGAAGCTCGTTCGGGTGCCACCGGCCGAGCCCCGCGCGCTCGGTCAGCCGGGCGAACAGGCGGCGCAGGTTCGACGGGTCGACGGGCGCCCCGAGGGCGTTGGCGAACACGAGGTCGAGGTCTGCCCACGCCGAGCCCGCTACGAGCCGCTGGCGGGCCTGTAGCGCCCGCTGACGCTGGAGAGCGGCCACCACCGGCGCCGGCATGGCGAGCGACCGCCGGGACTTCGGCGTCTTCGGTTCCCCGAACGTCAGCACCTCGCGCCCGTCCGGGCCGCGCTCGCGCTTGCGGGCCTGCCGGACGTGAAGCGTTCGCCCGTCGAGGTCGACGTCGGCCCACCGCAGCCCGCACAGCTCGCCGGGGCGAAGGCCGAGCATGAGTCCGGTGACTACCAGGGGGCCAAAGGGGTCGGCCTCGGCGACGGCGAGGAGCTGCGCCGCCTGCTCGACGGTGAGGGAGCGCCCCTCCTCCGGTGCCCGTGCCGCGGCCGGCATCTCTGCCAGTTCGGCCACGTTGCGCGCTACGAGGTCGCGGCGCTGAGCGTGCTTGAGTGCCATGACGGCGACGGACCGCACGCGCATGACGCTGTTGCGGGCCATCCCGTCCGCTGCCAGGCGGCGGAGCAGGCCCTCGACGTCCTCGGGCGTCAGCGCGCGTAGCCGCTTGGCGCCGAGCGCCGGCTTGAGGTGGCGTTCGACTGCCCAGCCGTAGTTGGCGATCGTGTTGGTGGACTTCACACGGCCACGGGCCGGCAGCACGTCGGCGAGCCAGCCGTCGAGGTAGCGCCCGAAGCTCAGCGCGCCGTCGCCCACGGGCAGCCCCGCCTCGGCCTGGTGCTGGAGCGCCCGCAGCTTGTCGCGTACCTCGGTCTTCGTGCGGCCGGTGACCTTCGCCCGCCGCCGCTTGCCCGTGCCGTCGTTGCCGAGGTCGACCGTACCGACCCAGCGCTGCCGCGACTCCTCGAAGAAGATGCTGCCCTCGCCGTGGCCGCGTCGCTTAGCCATCACTCACCTTCTGTC
>DATLFN010000119.1 GCA_035540975.1 Acidimicrobiales bacterium | reverse complement strand
CCTGCGACGAGCCGGCCGGGCGCTGCCAGGTCGACCACGTGGAGCCGTGGTCGGCCGGCGGGCGCACGGTGGCCGCCAACGGCCGCCCGGCCTGCGGGTTCCACAACCGGGCCCGCCACCGGGGACCACCGCCGGGGGCGTGACGGTTCCACCACTTCACGACCGGTCGCACCCGGATCGATCCGAGGCGAAGCCCGAGCCCGGTAGCCGGACCTCATCGCGCCACGGGAAGCGACGATGACGAAGGCCGCCTTGTGCCGGCGACCCTCGTCCGTCGTCGCCGCGGTAGCGTCGGTGGGCACACCGACGAGGGGAAGCTGGTTGCCGTGTCGGGTGGGGCGTGGCCGGAGGACGCCACGGTGGACGTCTGGGTCGCCCCTCTGGACGTACCCGCGCCCGTGCTGGACCGGCTCGCCGCCGTCCTCTCGCCCGTGGAGCGCCGGAGGGCCGACGCCTACCGCTCGGCCTCCGACGCCCGGCGCTTCTCGGCGGGGCGGGGGTGGCTCCGCCACGTGCTGGGTGCGGTCCTGGGCCTCGATCCGGCCGCCGTTCCCGTGAGCGAGGGCCCCGGCAAGCCGCGGCTGCTCGGGGCGGGCCCGCACCGGTTCAACGTCTCCCACGCCGGGGACCTGGCCGTGGTGGCGGTGGCGTCGTTCGAGGTCGGCGTGGACGTCGAGGACGCCCGCTCGGGACGCCGGTGGTCGGACCTGGCGCCCGTCGCCTGCTCGCCTGGAGAGGCGGCCGCCCTGGCCGAGCTCCCCGAGGGTGAGCAGGAGGAGGCGTTCCTCGCCGTGTGGACGGCGAAGGAGGCTTACCTGAAGGCCACGGGCGAGGGCCTCGCCGTGCCGCCCGAGCGGGTCGTGGTCGGGCGCCCGGCGCCCGGCGTCCACACCGCCGTGCGGGTGGGCGACGGCGAGCCCCGGTGGTGGGTCCGGCCGCTACGGCCGGCCGAGGGCTACGTGGGCGCCGTCGCCGCCGAGGGCACCCGCTGGGGGGTCCGCCTGCGGCCCACGTCCGTCCTCGATCCCCGCCCGCTTCCGGGGGCACGGGCACGCCCTGAACCGGTACGCTCGGGACGTCCCAGCGAGGACGAGAGAACGGAGACGCCGTGACGCTTGCGCAGGTGATCGACGACCACTTCCTGACCCGGTACCGCGAGCTGCTCGACGCCGAGGACGCCGCCTTCGACGCCCTCGAGCACGCGTACGAGGAGGGGGACCGGGCCCATTTCGAGCTCGACCTGCGCGCCTGGGAAGCCGCCATCGAGCGGAAGCTGGCGTACCTGCGCCGGCGCGGCGTCACCCTCCCCGAACGGGAGTCCCGCCTGGCGGTCTGACGCCCGCCGTCAACCGAGCAGGTCGGCCACGTCCTCCCGCTCGGCCAGCAGCTCCTCGGTGGTGAGCCGGACCCGCGCGCGCGCGAAGTCGTCGAGCGCGAAGCCCTCCGCCACGGACCATCCCGTTCCGTCGCTCACCACCGGGTAGCCGAACTGGAGCCCCTCGGGGACCCCGTACTCGCCGGAGCTGGCCACGGCCAGGGCGGCGTTGTCCCCCGCCTCGGTGGGCGACCAGATGCTCTGCACCGACCCCACGGCGGCGTTGGCCGCCGAGGCGGCGGACGACGCGCCCCGGGCCCTGATCACCGCCGCGCCCCGCTGCTGGACGGTGGTCAGGAACTCCCCCCGCAGCCACTCGTCGTCGCCGATCACCTCGGGCGCCGGCCGCCCGCCGATGGTGGCGTTGGCGAAGTCCGGGAACTGGGTGGCCGAGTGGTTGCCCCACACGGCGAGGTTGCGCACCTCGGAGACGGGGGCGCCCGCCCGGGCCGCCAGCAGCGCCCGGGCCCGGTTCTGGTCCAGCCGGGTCATGGCGAACCACCGCTCGGCCGGGATCTCGGGGGCGTTCGTGCGGGCGATCAGGCAGTTGGTGTTGCACGGGTTCCCGACGACGAGGATGCGCACGTCGTCGGCCGCCCCGGCGGCCAGGGCGCGGCCCTGGGGCCCGAAGATGCCGCCGTTGATCGTGAGCAGGTCGCGCCGCTCCATGCCCGCCTTGCGGGGCACCGAGCCGACCAGGAGCGCCCACGACACGCCGTCGAAGGCGACCTTGGCGTCGGCCGTCGTCTCCACCCCGGCCAGCAGCGGGAAGGCGCAGTCCTGGAGCTCCATCACCACGCCCTCCAGGGCGGGCAGCACCGGCTCGATCTCCAGCAGCTGGAGGACCACCGGCCGGTCGGGGCCGAGCAGGTCCCCGTTGGCGATCCGGAAGACGAGGTTGTAGCCGATCTGGCCGGCAGCGCCGGTGACGGCCACCCGGACGGGTGCGCGGGGCGTCATCCGCCGAGGCTACGTCGCCCGCCGGGTCGAACCTGTACACGGAACGACTCGGATCCGGGTCGTTCCCGGTGCAGGTTCGCCGGGAACCGCTTACAGGTGCTCGGCGATGGCGGCGGCGAACTCCGAGCACTTCACCTCGGTGGCGCCCTCGGTGAGGCGGGCGAAGTCGTAGGTGACGATGCCCTCGCCGATGGTGGCCTCCAGGGCCCGGACGATGTCGGCGGCAGCCTCCGTCCAACCGAGGTGCTCGAACATGAGCACTCCCGACAGGAGCAGCGAGCCGGGGTTGACCTTGTCGAGCCCGGCGTACTTGGGGGCGGTGCCGTGCGTGGCCTCGAAGAGGCCGTGGCCGGTGACGTAGTTGATGTTCGCTCCCGGGGCGATGCCGATGCCGCCGACCTGGGCGGCCAGGGCGTCCGAGAGGTAGTCGCCGTTGAGGTTGGTGGTGGCGATGACGTCGAAGTCGTCGGGCCGGGTGAGGACCTGCTGGAGGGTGATGTCGGCGATGGCGTCCTTCACGAGGATCTTGTCGCCCGGCCTGCCGCCGCAGTCGTCCCAGGTGACGGCCACGTCGGCGAACTCCTCGCGGGTCACCTCGTAGCCCCAGTTCCGGAACGCCCCCTCGGTGAACTTCTGGATGTTGCCCTTGTGGACGAGGGTGACGCTCCTGCGCCCGTGCTTCACGGCGTAGTCGAGGGCGGCCCGCACGAGGCGCTTCGACCCGGTGACGGAGATGGGCTTGATCCCGACGCCCGAGTCGGGCCGGATCTCCCAGCCGAACTCCTTGTGGAGCAGCTCGATCAGGCGGCGGGCCTCCTCGGTCCCCTCCTCCACCTCGAGGCCGGCGTAGATGTCCTCGGTGTTCTCCCGGAAGATCACCATGTCGACCTTCTCGGGGTGCTTGACCGGCGACGGCACGCCGGCGAACCACCGCACCGGCCGGAGGCACACGTAGAGGTCGAGGACCTGGCGCAGGGCGACGTTGAGCGAGCGGATCCCGCCGCCCACGGGCGTGGTGAGCGGGCCCTTGATCCCGATGAGGCCGTCGCGGAACGCCTCGACGGTGGCCTCCGGGAGCCACTCGCCGGTCTCCTTGAACGCCTTCTCGCCGGCAAGCACCTCCTTCCACGCCACCCGCCTGCCGTAGCGGGCGGCCGCCGCGTCCAGCACCAGCCGGGTGGCGGGCCAGATGTCGACGCCGGTGCCGTCCCCCTCGATGTAGGGGATCTCGGGCTCGTCGGGCACCTGCAGGGCACCGTCCGCGCCCATGGTGATCTTCTCGGCCATCGGCGGATGCTAGCGACGCCCGCGCCGGCGCGAGGCGGCCGTACCTGCTGGTGGAGGCGGTACTTTGCAGATAGGTTCGACCCTGGCGGTCGACCGGCCCGCCCGGGGGGCACGCAGGGATGAGGGGTTCGTCGACGAGGTCTCAACCGGGCAACGGGGCCCGGCGCCCCCGGTGACGGGCCGGGTGCCGTCGACGGCCGGCGTCAGCGTCGCGTTCCACGAGCTGGGCGGGGACGGCCCACCGGTGGTGATGTCGCACGCCGCCGGCTTCCACGGCCTGGTCTTCGCGCCGCTCGCCGCCGAGCTGGCCGGCGACCACCGCTGCGTGTCCTTCGACGGCCGGGGCCACGGCGACTCCGAGCTCCCGCCCGGCGTCGAGCCGGACTGGCCCGGCCTGGCCGCCGACCTGCTGGCGGTGGTGGACGGGCTCGCCCTCGACCGGCCCTTCGCCTTCGGCCACTCGTCGGGCGCCACGGTCGCCCTTTTGGCCGAGGAGGCCCGGCCGGGGACGTTCCGCGCCGTCTACTGCTTCGAGCCGGTGATCGTCCCGGCCGATCCCCCCATCGGGCGCGACGAGGCCAACTGGCTGGCGGCGGCGGCCCGGCGCCGCCGGGCGACGTTCCCGTCACGGGCCGACGCGCTGCGGCACTTCGCCTCCAAGCCCCCCCTCCACACACTGGCGGCCGAGGCCAGGGCCGCCTACGTGGAGCACGGCTTCGCCGACGTGCCCGGGTCGGAGGGCGGCGGCGTGCGCCTCAAGTGCCGCCCCGAGGTCGAGGCCGTCGTCTACGAGATGGCGACGGCGCACGACTGCTGGGCCCGGCTCCCCGACATCGCCTGCCCGGTGATGATCGCCACCGGTGCCCTGAGCGAGGGCTTCCTCACCGAGCAGGCCGGGGCCCACGCCGGGCGGATGCCGCACGGGCACCGTGAGGTGATCGAG
This sequence comes from Acidimicrobiales bacterium, assembly GCA_035540975.1. Lineage (NCBI taxonomy): Bacteria > Bacillati > Actinomycetota > Acidimicrobiia > Acidimicrobiales > Acidimicrobiales bacterium. The sequence goes on along the minus strand of DATLFN010000119.1, from coordinate 20,127 downwards.
GGCGTCGGCCACTTCGGCCCCCTGGAGCGGCCGGACGTGGTCGCCGCCGCCGTGCGGCGGTTCTTCGGGGCCGTCGCGTGACGGCCACGAACGCCGCCGACGCCCGTGACGCCGCCGACGCCGCCGACGCGGCGCGCATCGCCGCCGATGCCGGGCGCCTCCTCCTGGAGATCCGGAGCGGGCTCGAGGTGCCCGGCACCGACCCCGCCACCGTGCGCCGTGAGGGCGACCAGCGGGCCCACGACCTCATCGTCCGGGCGCTGGCCCGCAGCCATCCGGAGGACCCCGTCGTCTCCGAGGAGGGGGGCCGCCCCGTCCCGGCTGCCGGCCCGGGGCGCACGTGGATCGTCGACCCGCTCGACGGCACCGAGGAGTTCGGCGAGCGGGGGCGCACGGACTGGGCCGTCCACGTGGCGCTGGTCGTCGACGGGCGCCCGGTCGCCGGTGCCGTCGCCCTGCCCGCCCACCGCCTGGTGCTGGCCAGCCACCCGGCGGCCGTCCTCGCCCGGCGCGACGACGGCCCCGTCCGCCTGCTGGTCAGCCGCAGCCGCCCTCCGGCCCTCATCGCGCCGCTGGCCGCCCGCCTCGGTGCCCGGATCGTCCCCATGGGTTCGGCCGGGGCCAAGGCCATGGCCGTGGTCCGGGCCGAGGGCGACGCCTACGTGCACGCCGGCGGCCAGTACGAGTGGGACTCGGCCGCACCCGTCGCCGTGGCCGAGGCGGCCGGGCTGCACGCGTCCCGCCTCGACGGCTCGCCCCTCCGGTACGGGTCGGCGGGCGCCGACCTGCCCGACCTGGTGATCTGCCGGCCCGAGATGGCGGACACCGTGCTGGCCGCCCTGGCGGACGCCGCCGTCTCCGTCCCGCCCTCCGGACCGGGACCGGCCCGGGGCTGAGGCGGTCCGGGCCGGGCCTCAGCCCCAGCCCCGCTTGTCCTGCTTGAGGGCGGTGTCGACGCCCAGCGCGGCGGCGACGACCAGGCTGCGCAGCGGGTCCTCCAACGGACGGTGGACCTGCACGACGTAGTTGTCGGCCGTGGTGAACATCGTCTTGGCCAGGCCCTCCCACGTCTTGGTGATGCGGGCCACCTCGGTCCCCGATGCGTCCTGGATGCTGAAGTTCCAGGCCCGCCAGTTCTCGGCCCGGATGGCGCCCACCCGCCGCCCGTCGGCCTCCAGGCCGAAGTTGATCTTCCCGACCATGTTCTCCTGGACGATGGTGCCGACGGGCCGGCCGGCGCCGTCCTCCACGACGATGCGTGACTTGAACACCTTGGCCGGGCGGGTGAGGGCGAGCACGGGCAGGCCGGCGGCGTCGACCACCTGGAGCCGCTGCGTCAGGAACTGGTCGACGCTGGTGAGGGCCCGCAGGGCCTTGCGGGCCACCGACTGGCCGACCTGGCGCACGGCGCCGATCTGGCGCCCCTCCCGGTCGTACACGGCGTACTCGTTGTTGAGCTCAATGAGCTTGGCCTTCTGGTTCACCACCAGGACGGGCTCGCTGAACAGCGTGCCCCCGCCGGTGGCGCCGCCGGCCAGGCCGGCCCGCGAGACGTCGCGTTGGACCTTCCCGGTGCTGCGGTGCACGGTCGGCACCTTGGGCACGCCCTCCGCAGGGTCCACCGCCTGCCTGCCCCTGGTGGCGACGCGCTCGGTCCACCGGGCGCCGTCGAAGTACCGGCGCTCATGGCGGCCGTAGGGGTCCGGGTACCAGTCGGCGGCGGGCGGGTCGGCGGTGGGCGGGTCGGCGGTGGTCACGGCCTTCGACCGTACCGATCGGGCGGCGCATTGTCGACGGGCGGCTCGACGGGGTCGCCCGACGGGCGGGTCAGCGACCGGCCAGGCCCAGGTTGGCGTAGATCTCGCGCGTCGCCGTGGACCGGTTGAGGGTGTAGAAGTGCAGCCCCGGGGCGCCGGCGTCCAGCAGCTCCCGGCACAGCTCGGTGGCGACCTCCACGCCGATGCGGCGCACCTCGTCGGGGCGGTCGCCCACGGCCTGGATCCGCGCCGCCAGGTCGGGAGGGAACTCGGCGCCCGCCAGCTGGGCGAAGCGCTGCACCTGGCCGGCGTTGGTCACCGGCATGATCCCGGGGATCACCGGCGTGTCGACGCCGCGGGCGGCGAGGTCGTCGAGCATGCCCAGGTAGTCCGACGCCCGGAAGAAGAACTGGGTGACGCCGAAGTCGGCGGCCCGCAGCTTGGCGGCCAGGTGGTCGCGGTCGTGGGCCCGGTCGCCGCCGGAGCGGGGGTGGAGCTCGGGATGGGCGGCCACGCCGACCGAGAAGTCGCCCACCGACCGGATGAGCTCGACCAGCTCGAGGGCGTAGCGGAAGTCGCCCGGCGACGCTTCCGTGCCCCCCTCCGGCGCGGCGGGCGGGTCACCGGCCAGGGCCAGGATGTTGTCGATCCTGCGCGCGCCGTAGCCGGAGACGATGTCGGTCAGCTCGGCGCGCGTGTGCCCGGCGCAGGTGAGGTGGGCCATGGCCGTCATGCCCATCTCGTGGTCGATGCGCAGGACGATCTCCCTCGTCCGCTCACGGGTCGAGCCGCCGGCGCCGTAGGTCACCGAGACGAACGACGGGTTGAGCGGCTTCAGCTCGGCCAGCGCCTTCTCCAGCTGGCGCTCCGCCTCGTCGGTCTTCGGGGGGAAGAACTCGAACGAGTACGTGCGACCGGATGCCAGCAGGTCGGCGATGCGGGCCACGTCAGCCCCTGGCGGCGCGGCGCTCGGCCGCCTCGACGGCGTTGCGGAAGAGCATGGCGACGGTGGTCGGCCCCACGCCGCCCACCCGCGGTGTGATGGCGCCCGCCACCTCGGCCACCGACTCGTCCACGTCGGGGAGCAGCCGCCGCCCCTCGTAGCGCACGCCGCCGCCGACCACCACGGCGCCGGGCGACACGTGCTCGGGCTGGAGGATGCCGGGGACGCCGGCCGCCGCCACCACGATGGCGGCCCGCCGGGTGTAGCGGGGCCAGTCGGGGACGCCCGTGTGCACCACCGTCACGGCCGCGTTGGCCGTCGGACGCTTCTGGCCGAGCAGCAGGGCGAGGGGGCGTCCGAGGGTGGTGCCCCGGCCCAGGATCACCACCTCCTGCCCGGACACCGGGACCTGGTGGAAGGCGAGCAGCGCCTCGATGCCGGCGGGCGTGCACGGGACCGGCCCGGGGACGCCGACGGCCAGGCGCCCCATGTTGAGCGGGTGGAGCCCGTCGACGTCCTTGTCGGGGTCGATCAGCGAGATGGCCGCCTCGTAGTCGATCTGGGGCGGCGTGGGGTGCTGCACGAGCATGGCGTCGATGGCGGGGTCGGCGTTCCATTGGCGGATGACGCCCTCCACGTCGGCCTGGGTGGCGGAGGACGGGAGGTGGACGTGGGCGGAGTGCATGCCCAGCTCCACCGCCTTCTCCTGCTTCATGCGGATGTAGCCGGCGCTGGCCGAGTCGTCGCCCACGAGGAGCGTCCCCAGGCCCGCCGGGCGCCCGGCGGCGGCGACCTTGGCGGCCCGCTCGGCCACGTCGGCCAGGACGGCGTCGGCCACCGGGCCGCCCGGCAGCAGGCGGGCGGTCAATGGAGGAAGTGCCTCTCGCCGGTGAGCACCATGGCCACCCCGTGCTCGTCGGCAGCGGCGATGACCTCGTCGTCGCGGAGGCTGCCGCCGGGCTGGATGACGACCGCCGCACCGGCCTCCACCGCCGCGTCCACGCCGTCGCGGAAGGGGTAGAAGGCGTCGCTGGCGCACGCCCCGCCCCGGGCCCGCCCCCCCGCCTTGCGGGCGGCCAGCTCGGCCGCGTCGACCCGGCTCTGCTGCCCGGCGCCGATGCCGACGGCCATGCCGTCGTTGACCAGCACGATGGAGTTGGACTTCACGTGGCCGCCGATCCGCCACGCCAGCTCGGCGTCACGCCACTGGCCCTCGGTGGGCTGCGCCCCGGTGACCACCCGCCACTGGTGGCGACCCGACTCGAACGAGTGGGGCTCCTGCACCAGGAACCCGCCGCCCACCTGGCGGAAGTGGCGGCGCTCGGGCTCGGGCGGAGCGGCCCTGAGCAGGCGGGTGGCCTTGCGCCGGGCGATCAGCCGGTCCACCGCCGCCGGCTCGTACGCCGGGGCCACGATCACGTCGGCCTGGGGGCCCGCCGCGATGAGGTCCGCCACCTCCTCGGTGAGCGGCCCGTTGAGCGCCACGATGCCGCCGAAGGCCGACCGCTCGTCGCCCGCCAATGCGTTCCGGAAGGCGGCGCCGAGGTCGTCGGCCACGGCCACGCCGCACGGGTTGGCGTGCTTGATGATGGCGCACGCCGGACCGGCGCCGAGGTCGTGGACCAGGCGCCAGGCCGCCTCGGTGTCGTAGATGTTGAGGTACGACAGGGCCAGCCCGGCCAGCTGCTCGACGCCGTCCCACCACGAGGTGGTGCCCAGCTCGCGGTAGCGGGCGGCCCGCTGGTGGGGGTTCTCGCCGTAGCGGAGCCTCTCCTCCGTGCGCTCGAGGGCGAGGTGGAGCGTGGGCGGCAGCAGCTCGTCCTCGCCGCCCTCGTCCAGCCACGCCACGATGGCGGCGTCGTAGGCGGCGGTGTGGGCGAAGGCGGCCCGGGCCAGGCGCCGGCGGGTCTCGTCCGAGAGCCTCCCGTCGCGGCGCAGCTCGGCCAGCACGTCGCCGTAGTCCCCGGGGTCGACGACGACACCGACGTGGTCGTGGTTCTTGGCGGCCGCCCGCACCATGGTCGGCCCGCCGATGTCGATCATCTCCACCGACGGCTGGCTGCGGAAGGGGTAGAGGTTGCACACGACCAGGTCGACGGGGACGATGCCGAACTCCTCCAGGGCGGCCAGGTGGTCGGGCTGCGAGCGGTCGGCCAGGATGCCGGCGTGGATGCGGGGGTGCAGCGTCTTGACCCGCCCGCCCAGCATCTCGGGGAAGCCGGTGACGTCGCCCACCTCGAGGTGGGGGATGTCGGCGTCGGCCAGCACCGCGGACGTCCCGCCGCTCGACACCAGCTCCACGCCGAGCCCGGCCAGCCCGGCGGCGAACGCCTCCAGCCCGGTCTTGTCGTACACGGACACCAGTGCTCTCACGACCGGAGGAACTCCTTCAGGGTGCGGGGGTAGAGCCGGCGCTCCACGTCCTTGATGCGTTCGTGGAGCGACTCCACCGTGTCGCCGGGCAGCACGGGGACGGCCTCCTGGGCCAGGATCGGGCCGGCGTCGACGTCCACGGTGGCGACGTGGACGGTGCACCCGGTGACCTTCACGCCGGCGGCGAGCGCCTCCTCCACCGCGTGCCACCCGGGGAAGGCCGGCAGCAGCGCCGGATGGGTGTTGAGCACGCGCCCCGGGAAAGCGTCGAACAGCGGCTTCTCCAGCACCGTGCCGAAGCCGGCCATGGCGACCAGCTGCACGCCGTGCTGCTGGAGGGCGTCCACCACCAGGTGGGTGAACTGGAGGCGGTCGAACCCCCGGCCGAACGACGGGCGCTCCACGAGGTGGGCGGGGATGCCGGCCTCGACGGCCAGCCCGAGCGCCCGGCACGCCCGGTCGGCGACCACCACCGAGATGGGCAGGTCCTCCTCGATCAAGGCGGTGAGGATCGTGCCGGTGCCGGACACGAGCACGCCGATGGGCACGCCCGCACGCTACCCCGGCCGCTCAGTGGCGCCCCACGGAGCTCGGCGGCGACCGCGACCACGCGACCGGCGCGCCGGACGACCCGGTTGACGGGACCTTCGGCGCGCCCGATCCGGGGTACCCGCTTGCCGCCGGTGTCACAGGGCGGGGTCGACGCAGTTGGACGTGCCGCCGCCCGAGCCGGCCGGGCTCTCGCGCGGGTACGGCTCCACGAACCCCGACCCGGGGTCCTTGGTGTTGAGGAAGCGCAGGACCGCCCGGGCCACCGCCTCGCCCTCGACCTGTTGGAACTCGGGACGGCGCAGCAGCTCCTCCTCGGGGGGGTTGGAGATGAACCCCAGCTCGGCCAGCGAGGCCGGCGTCCCCTGGGTCCGGCGGAGGATGCCGTAGTAGTCGTCGCCGGCGACGTTGCGCCGGTACTTCGCACCGGCGTCGGTGTCGGCCACCCAGGCGATCTTGTACGCCGACAGGGCCTTCACGACCTCCTCGTAGATCAGCCCCGACAGGCGCTTCGACTCGTGGGAGGCGATCTGGTAGTAGGTCTCCGTCCCCGGCCCGTCGCGGGGACCGTCCGGCTCGGCGTTGTGGTGGACCGACACGAACGCCCGCGGATCCAGCGCCTTGACGATCTCGGCCCGGCTGTTCAGCGTGATGCGGTAGTCCGCCGTCCGGGTCAGGACGACGGACACGCCCGCCTTGGTGAGGGCCGCCCGGGCGTACTCGACGACGGCCAGGTTCACCTCCTTCTCGGTCAGCTGGCCGGGACCGACGGCACCCGGCTCCTTGCCGCCGTGGCCGGCGTCGAGCACGACCGCCGCCTCGGCGACCGGCGTTCCCGTGGCCACGGCGCTGCGCCCGCACGGGGTGATGACGCGGTAGGCGTCGCCCTCCCGGCTCGTCACCGGCAGCACGATGCCCCGGGGCGAGACGATCACCTTGGCGGCGCCCGCCGCCGCCGGCGGCACGGTCGCCGGCGCGGTGGTCGCCGGGGCCGCCGTGGTGGGCGCGGGGGCCGGCGTGGTCGGGACGGCGGTGGTGGTCGTGGCCGCCGCCGTGGTGCTCGTGGGGGCGCCCGTCGTGGTCGTCGTGGCCAGGGCGGCGGGCGCCGCCGAGCCCTCCCGGCGGGCGTCCACGACCCCCGCCGCCACGACCGACGCGAGGAACAGCACGGCGACGGCGGAGCGGATCATCGGAACGAGACGGTAGCGAACCCGGGCGGTGTGCTCGTTCTCCCCGAGCCTGCGAAGATTGGCGGGATCGTGCGAGGGGGATCGGCTTCGGTGACGTTCACATGGGCACACACGGTTCTCGACGGCATGGCGAAGTCCGTCGTGCTGTCGCTGTTCTCGGCCAAGGCCCGGGTCGTCGACCTGGCGTGCGGCGCCTGCGGCCAGGGCCTCGGCGTGGTCACCGAGGCGGCGAACGGGCCGTGGCTCACGGTGTGGGTGCCCGACGGGACGGCCGGGAACGGCCCCGGTGACGCGTGGTCCATGGCGGCCGGCCCCCTGCCCCTGCGGACGTCGTTCGCCGTGCGCTGCCACGACCACGGGACCGCCTCGGTGGATTCCGAGGTCGTGCGCCGCCACGTCGACGTGTCCCGGGCCGAGGGCTCGTGCCAGCGCCTGGCCGTCGAGACCGGGATCGACTGACGGCGCGCCGAAGCGGGGGATCCCCTTTCCGCCCGGCCCCCGGCGTGCCACGATTTCGCGCGGGGGAGCGGGAACGTTCGCGCCGCCCGTACGACGAACCGACGGGGCGGCGATCCCGGCCTCCCGCCCGCACTGAGAGCATCGAATGAGACGTCGCAGCCAGAAGACCAGCCCCGAGGCGCCGGCCCCCACCACGGCCCCCGACGACGACGTCCTGGTCGTCGACGGCGTCGACGCCGGCGCCGCCGTCCCCGGCCCGTGGGAGGACTGGGGCGAGTCGGAGTCGGAGCGGGTGGCTCGCTGGCTCCAGGGCAAGGTGCGCCCCGACATCGAGGTCGTCGACGATCCCGAGCCGGCGCCGCCGGCTCCGGCCACCGACTCGTCGGCGCGGGCGGCGATGGACGAGCCGGCGACCCTCCACGTCGACACCCGTTACGAGGCGGAGATGTGGCGGCTGGACCAGCAGCGCCGGCGCCTCGCCGTCGAGGTGGACGCCGAGCGGGCCCACGCCGAGCGGGCGCGCCGGGAGCAGCTGGACGGCTGGGCCCGGCTCGAGGCCGAGATGACCGAGCTCGACGAGAAGCGTCGCCGGCTGGCCGACGCGGTGGAAGCCGAGCGGTCCGAGGTCGAGCGGGTCCGCCACGAGCAGAGCGACGCCCGGGCCCGGCTGGAAGCCGCCATGGCCGAGCTGGACGAGCACCGGCGCCGCCTCCTCGACGTCCAGGCCGAGAAGTCGGAGGCGGAGCGGGCCCGCCAGGAGCACGTCGAGGCCCGGGCCGCCCTCCAGGCCGACGTCGACGCCATCGACGAGCAGCGGCGCCGCCTGATGGACGCCGTCGAGGCCGAGCGGGCGGAGGCCGAGCGGGCGCGCCAGGCCCACGCCGATGCCCGGGCCCGTCTCGAGGCCGAGATGGTCGAGCTGGACCAGCAGCGGCGCCGGCTGGCCGAGGCGGTCGAGATGGGCCGGGCCGAGGTCGAGCGGGCGCGCACCGAGCAGCTGGAGGCCAAGGAGCGGCTGGCCGCCGAGGTGGCGGGGCTGGACCGCCAGCGCCAGGCCCTGCTGGCCGCCACGGAGGCCGACCGGGCGGAGGCGGCCCGGGTCGCCACCGAGCGGGCCGAGGCCGCCAAGGCAGCCGCCGAGCAGGCCGCCGCCGCCGACGCCGAGACGGCGCGGGCGGAGCTGGCCCGGGCCGAGGCCGAGCTGGCGGTGGCCGCCGCCGAGCGGGCGACCGCCGATCTGGCCGCCGCCTCGCAGCAGGCCGCCGAGGCGCGCCGGGCGGCGGCCGAGCAGGCCGAGGCCGACCGCGCCGCGGCCGAGCAGGCGGCCGCCGCCCACGCCGCCTCCGCCGAGGCGGCCGCCGCCGCCCGCGCCCTCACCTCGGGTCCCGAGGCGCCGGTGGTCCCGCTCGGATGGGGCGAGGGCGAGCGGGGTGGGGCCGAGCCCATCGACCTCACGTCGCGCCGGGCGACGGGAGGGGCGCGCCCGGGCCCCACTGCCCCCCGCCACATGCGCCTGGTCCCCGGGGCGCAGCCGCGCCCCGCCCCCGAGGCACCGGCACCGTCGTCCGAGCAGGAGCAGGCGGAGGCCAAGGCCCGCCTGGCCGCCGCCGTCGCCGAGCTGGCCCGCCACGTCGCCACCACCCAGGCCGACGAGCGCATCGACGCCGAGCTCCTCGACCAGCAGATGCGCCGGGACGAGGCGCGGCGGCGGGCCGACGACGAGGCGGCCGCCGAGCAGCGGCGGCGCACGGCGGGTGCCCAGCAGGCGGCGAGGGCGACCGTCGACGGCCGCTCGCAGCGCTGGGTCTGGCAGGTGCTCGTCGCCGTCGCCGTCCTGGTCCCCATCGGACTCGACATCCGGTCGCCCATCGCCGCCCGCGCCCGGCTCGACGGCGTGGCCGGCACGGTCGCCACCAGCGCCGCCGTGGAGCTGTCGGGCAGCGGCAACGAGCGGTTCGCCCGCCAGGTGGCCCAGGGCGTGGCCGACCTCGAGGGCGTCACGCTCGAGGCGTTCTCGCTGGAGGGGCCGGTCGTTCGGGTCACCGTCAGCGACGAGGCCGGCTCCGTCCTGCTGGGCCGGCTCGCCCCCAGCTGGTACGAGGTGGAGCGCTCGGCCGAGGCCACCGCCGTGACCGGCCGCTAGCGAGTCCGCCCACCCCCGGCAGGCGGCGGCCCTTCATTGGAGACCGGCGACCACCGCGGCCATGAGGAACCCGGCCTCCGTCGGGTTGGCGGCGACCTGGACGCCGGCCGCCCGCAGGGCGTCGATCTTGGCCCTGGCCGTGCCCTTGGAGCCCGACACGATGGCGCCGGCGTGGCCCATGCGCCGCCCCGGGGGGGCGGTCACCCCCGCCACGTAGGCGACGACGGGCTTGGTCATGGCCGACGCCACGAAGTCGGCCGCCTCCTCCTCGGCCGACCCCCCGATCTCGCCGATCAGCATGACGGCGCCGGTCTCGGGGTCGTTCTCGAAGCGCTCGAGGCAGTCGATGAACGACGTGCCCGGCACGGGGTCGCCGCCGATGCCGACGCACGTGGTGACGCCGATGCCCGCCTGCTTCAGCTCGTAGAGCGCCTGGTAGGTGAGGGTGCCCGACCGGCTGACGATGCCGACGGGGCCGCCGCCCATGGCGATCTCGCCCGCCGTGATCCCGATGTTGCAGCGCCCGGGGCTGATGACGCCCGGGCAGTTGGGGCCGAGGAGGCGGGTGAGGGGGAAGTCCCGGCGCAGGCGGTTGAACAGGCGGGCCTCGTCGTGGGCGGGGACGCCCTCGGTGATGACGACCACCAGCTCCATGCCCGCCTCGGCCGCCTCGAGCACGGCGCCGGGCACCCCGGGGGCGGGGATGAAGACGCACGAGACGGTGGCGCCCGTCTCGCGCGCCGCATCGGCCACGGTGGCGAAGACCGGGATCCCCTCGACGTCGGTGCCCGCCTTCTTGGGGTTGGTGCCGGCCACGACCTGCGTGCCGTACGCCCGGTTGCGCAGCCCGTAGAACCGGCCCTGGCTCCCGGTGAGCCCCTGCACCACGACCCTGGTGGTCTCGTCCACGAAGATGGCCACGGTCAGCCCTCCCCCCCGGCGGCGCCGGCCCGCCCCGCCGCCAGCTCGACCGCCGTGCGGGCCGCGTCCAGCATCGTGGCCCGGCTGATCAGGCGGTCGGACTCGTGGCCGGCCAGGATGGCCCGGCCCTCCGCCGCATTCGTCCCGTCGAGCCGGACGACGAGGGGGGCGACCAGGTTCACCCGCCCCAGCGCCTCGACGATCCCGTTCGCCACCTCCTCGCCCCGGGTGATGCCCCCGAAGATGTTGACGAGGATGGCCCGCACGTTCTCGTCGGTGCTGATCACCTCCAGGGCGTCGGCCATGACGGCCGCGCTGGCGCCGCCGCCGATGTCGAGGAAGTTGGCGGCGCTCCCGCCCACCTGGTTCACCACGTCCAGGGTGCTCATGGCCAGGCCGGCGCCGTTGGCGATGATGCCGACGCTGCCGTCGAGGCCGACGTACTGGAGGCCCTTCTCCCTGGCCAGCCGCTCGCGGTCGTCCACCACCTCGGTGCCGGCGAACTCGTCCCACTCGGGATGGCGGAACGCGGCGTTGTCGTCGAGGGTCACCTTGGCGTCCAGGGCCACGACGTCGCCGGCGGCGGTGAGCACCAGGGGGTTCACCTCGACCAGGTCGGCGTCGCCCTCCACGTAGCAGGCGTACAGCCGACCGAGCAGGGCGGCGACCCCCTCCGCCGCCTCCGGCGCCAGCCCGGCCCGCGCGACCCATGCCCGGCAGTCCTCGCCGGAGAGCCCGTCCACCGGGTCGACGTGGATGCGGGCGATGGCGGCGGGCGTGTCGGCCGCCACCTGCTCGATGTCCACGCCGCCCTGCGGCGACAGCATCCCGAGGTGGAGCCTGGCCGACCGGTCGAGGGTGAACGAGGCGTAGTACTCAGCCGCGATGTCGGTGGCCCGCTCGACCAGGACGGCGAGCACGACGTGGCCCTTGATCGACATGCCGAGGATGTCCGACGCGGCCTGCCGCGCCTCGTCGCTGTCCTTCACGACCTTGACGCCGCCCGCCTTGCCCCGGCCGCCCACGTGGACCTGCGCCTTGACCACGGCCGGGTACCCGGCCCGGTCGGCGGCCGCCACCGCCTGGTCCACGTCGGTCGCCACGCCGCCCGTCGACACGGGGATGGCGAACCGGGCGAAGTACGACTTGCCCTGGTGCTCCAGCAGGTCCACTACGTCGCCTCCTCCTGGTGGGCACCGGCGCCCGCCTCCCGTGCGTCGAGGGCCGACTGGAGCCACTCGGCGATCCGCTGCAACGGCGCTCCGGGCGTGAACACCTCGGCCACTCCCGCCTCCTTCAGCACCGGGATGTCGGCGTCGGGGATGATCCCGCCGCACACCACCAGCACGTCGCCCGCCCCCCGTTCGGCCAGCAGCCCGGTGATGCGGGGCACCAACGTCATGTGCGCCCCCGACAGGAGCGACAGGCCGAGGGCGTCGGCGTCCTCTTGGACCACCGCCTCCACGACCTGCTCGGGCGTCTGGTGCAGGCCGGTGTAGATGACCTCGAAGCCGGCGTCCCGCAGCGCCCGGGCGATCACCTTGGCGCCCCGGTCGTGCCCGTCGAGCCCCGGCTTCGCCACGACGACTCGGTAGGGGCGCCGCACGGAGAGATACTACGCAGGTGCCCCCGCCCGCCCGGCCCCGACCGCGTCGGAGCGGCACGGCCGTGGCCGTCTCGTCGGCCCTGGCCGTGGTCCTCGCCACGGCGCTCATCTGGGCGGTGGTGCGCTTCGCGTCGGAGAACCCGGAGGAGGCGGGGCTGGGCGACACGGTGTTCGAGGTCGGGCGGGCCGAGCGCCTGTCCCGCACCATCGCGGCCGACGGGCCGTTCCTCGTGCAGGACCCGTTGTCGGCCGGCCGGGGCCGCAACGTCTACGTGCAGCACCTCGGCGACGACCCCATGCAGGGGTGGCTGGCCGTGGAGGCGCGGCGGCCCGACGATCCCGAGTGCACGGTGACCTGGAACGCCGGTACCGAGGCGTTCGTGGACTGCCGGGGCGGGCGGCACCCGGCCGACGGCACCGGGCTCACCGTCTACCCGGCCAAGGTGGCGGACGGCCGGGTCAGCATCGACCTGCGGACGCGCACCACCGTCACCGGTGGCGCGCCGTAGGCGGGGTTACCCGGCGCCGGGGCTGATGGAGACGTCGCCGGTGGTGCGGACGTCGGTGTCGAGGACGTGGGGCTGGCCGAACGCCCGCTCCAGCTTCCGCCGGGCCGAGACCTCGTCGATCGCCTGGACCGACAGGTGGGCGTGGACGGTGAACTCGAAGGCCTGCTTGTTGTTGGACAGCACCCGCAGCCGGCCGAGCATGTAGCGGGACAGAGGCTCGTCGAGGAGCTTGGCCTGGCGGCGCAGCCGGGGAGCGGCGACCTCCAGGGCGTGGCGGCCCTCGGGCGTCAGCTCGTAGACCCGGCGGGCGGGGCCGACACCCGTGGTCTCCCACGCCGGCTCGACGAAACCGGCGTTCTCGAGCCACCGGAGGGCCCGGTAGACCCGGCCCGGGTTGCTCCGCTCGAACCCCAGCGGCTCCAGCCGGGTGAGGAGGTCGTACCCGTGCCCGGCGCGCTCCTCGAGGAGCAGGAGCAGGCACGATCGGAGGATCTTGCGCGGTGAGGCCAACTCGTCCTCGAACCGGCGAACGGCGGTGTCGTCTCGTTCCATGACCTGCACCATGTCGTGCCCTTCTGCGAAACCCGCGGCGTGCGGGGGGACGTGAGAAGCCGCTCCGGTGGGTTTCACTGTATGCGGAGTGACTCTAGCAATAGCTACGGTACAAGCTGGCCCTTGGGGCCGAGTCAAGTTTTCTGCCGGGAGGCGGAAAAACAGGCCCCCGGGTGACGTGGGTCAGGCCCTCACGCCCGCTTCAGCGGCGTCCAGGCCAGGAGGAGCCGCTTCTCGCCCAGGCCGGGGAAGCGCACGACGGCCTCCGCCTTGTCGCCCGAGCCGATCACCTCCAGCACGACCCCCTCGCCCCACTTGGCGTGGACCACGTCCTCGCCCACCCGGAGGCTCAGCCCCTCGGCGCCCGTGGTCCTGGCCGGGCTCGCCGACCTGCCGCGGATGGCGGCCTCGACGACCTCGCGACGGTGCGACTCCCCGCCTCCGCCGCGCCCCGGACCGTGGGAGCCGTAGGGACCGGAGGACGAGCCGCCCGGCGACCCGGACGGGCGGCGCCGGCCGCCGCCCGCCAGCTCCGTCAGCTCCTCGGGGATCTCCGAGAGGAAGCGGCTGGGCGGGTTGTACTGGGTGGAGCCCCACAGGGTGCGGCACCAGGCGTGGGACAGGTACAGCCGCTCCCGGGCCCGGGTGATGCCCACGTAGCAGAGGCGGCGCTCCTCCTCCAGCTCCTTGGGCTCGCCCAGCGATCGCAGGTGCGGGAAGACGCCCTCCTCCAGGCCGAGCATGAACACGGCGGGGAACTCCAGCCCCTTGGCGGTGTGCAGCGTCATGAGGACGACCTTGCTGTCGTCCCCGTCGATGTCGTCGGCGTCCGACACCAGGCTGACCGCCTCCAGGAAGTCGTCCAGCGAGGAATGCTCGGCGGCCACGCCCACCAGCTCGGCCACGTTCTCCAACCGGCCGGCCGACTCCACCGACCCCTCGGCCTCCAGCTCGGCGCCGTAGCCGGTGCGGTCGATCACCTCGGTGAGCAGCTTCTCGGGCGAGGCGCCCTGGCCGGCCATGGACCGCAGCTCGGCCAGGAGGTTGCGAAGCTCCACCACCCCGGACAGGGCCCGCCCGGTCACACCGGTGCGCTCCACGGCGTCGACGGCCTCGGCGAAGGGGAGCGCGTTGGCGGCGGCCCAGGCGTCGACCCTGGCGATGCTCGTGTCGCCCACTCCCCGCTTGGGGACGTTGACGATCCGCTTCAGCGACACCTCGTCGCTCGGGTTGGCCACCGCCCGCAGGTAGGCGAGGAGGTCCTTGACCTCGCGGCGGTCGAAGAAGCGGGTGCCGCCGACCACCTTGTAGGGGATGTTCCGGCGGACCAGCTGCTCCTCCAGCACGCGGCTCTGGGCATTGGTCCGGTAGAAGACCGCCATGTCGCCCCACCGGGCGTCGTGGCGGTCGTGGAGGCGCAGCATCTCGCCCACCGCCCAGCCCGCCTCGTCGTGCTCGTCCTCGGCGTGGTAGCGGGTGATGACCTCGCCGCCCACCTGCTCGGTCCACAGCGCCTTGGGCTTGCGCATGGCGTTGTTGGCGATCACCGCGTTGGCAGCGTCGAGGATGGTCTGCGTGGACCGGTAGTTCTGCTCCAGCACGATGGTGGTGGCGTCCTGGTACGCCTCCTCGAACTCCAGGATGTTGCGGATGTCGGCGCCGCGGAAGGCGTACACCGACTGGTCGCTGTCGCCGACGACGCAGACGTTGCGGTGGCGCCGGCCGAGGAGGAGCACGAGCTCGTTCTGGGCCCGGTTGGTGTCCTGGTACTCGTCGACGAGGATGTGGCTGAAGCGCTGCTGGTAGTGGTCCGCCACGTCGGGGTGCTTGCGAAGCAGCTCGACGGTGACCGTCAGCAGGTCGTCGAAGTCCATGGCGCTGGCCGCCCGCAGCCGCTTCTGGTACTCGGCGTACACGTCGGCGATGCGACGCTCGTAGACCGTGCGGGCCCGGGCCGCGTACGCCTCGGCGTCCACCAGCTCGTTCTTGGCCGCGCTGATCACCCCGTGCACGCTGCGGGGTGGGAACTTCTTGGTGTCGAGGTTCAGGTCGCGCAGGACGTACCCGGTCAGGCGGTTGGCGTCGGCCTCGTCGTAGATCGTGAACGACGAGCGGTAGCCCAGGCGGCCGCCGTCCCGCCGCAGGATGCGCACGCACGCCGAGTGGAAGGTGGACACCCACATGCGCTCGGCGACGGGGCCGACCAGGGCGCCCACCCGGGCCTTCATCTCGTCGGCCGCCTTGTTGGTGAAGGTGATGGCGAGGATGGCGAAGGGCGACACGCCCCGCTCCCGGACCAGGTGGGCGACGCGGTGGGTGAGCACCCGCGTCTTCCCCGAACCGGCGCCGGCCACGATCAGCAGCGGCCCGCTCTCGTGCAGCACGGCCTCCCGCTGGACGGGGTTCAGCCCGGAGAGCAGGTCGTTCACCGACGGCAGGCTACCGGCGACCGGCGACAGCCCCGGGGCAAACGGCACCGGTGCCTTGACGGCGTTCGCGCCGCGATGCGAGAGTGCCCCTCCATCAATCTGCCTTGATGCCGGATCCGAACGGAGGGCGAGTGGGCCGAGCACGACGGCTGCGGTGGGCGGCGGCGGCGGCGGCCGCGGCGGCGCTGGTCGGCGCCTGCGGGGGCAGCGACGGCGGCGGGCCGGGGGGCCGCGGCGGCATCTTGCGGGTCAGCGGGTCGACCACGGTCAACGTGGTGGCGGCCGACGCCGCCGAGGCCCTCCGCGGACGGGGCCTGACCATCACCGTCGACAGCCAGGGGGGCTCGGCGGGCGGGATCGCCCAGCTGGGCGCCGGCCAGGTCGAGATCGCCATGAGCTCCAAGCCCCTCTCCGACGAGGACCGGGCGCGGTTCCCCGCCGTCGACTTCGTCGCCACCGAGATCGGGCAGGACGCGGTGGGGATCATCGTGCGGCGCGAGGTGGTGGACGGCGGCCTGCGCAGCCTCGGCCGGGAGCAGCTCGAGGCGGTGTTCGAGGGCCGGGTGCGGAGCTGGAGTGAGCTGGGCGGCCCCGACCTCGACGTGTTCGTGTACGACAAGGAGCCGGGCCGGGGCACCCGCGAGGTGCTCGACCGGTACCTCTACGGCCCCGCCGGCAAGGCGCCGCCACCGCCCGCGTCGGACCACTTCGCCATCGTCGGCGGCAACGAGGAGACGCGCGCCAAGCTGCTCTCGACCCCCGGGGCGGTCGGCCCGCTGTCGTCGTCGTTCATCAAGGGCCACCCGCAGCTCGCCTACCTCGCCGTGGACGGCGTGGAGCCCACGCCCGCCGCGGTGAGGAGCGGCACCTACCCGATGGCCCGCCCCCTCCTCCTGATCACGAACGGGCCACCGGCGGGAGACGCCGAGCGGTTCGTCGACTACGTGCTGTCCGCCGAGGGCCAGGAGCTGGTCACCAGGCACGGCTACCTCACCCTCGCCGAGCTGGGGCACGCCTGACCGCCTCTCGGCTCCCCTTCCCGGCCCGCCGCCCGGGCGGCCGCCGCAGCCGGCCGCCGGCCCTGCGCTGGGTCCCCGTGGCGGCCGGCGGGGCGGCGGCCGCGGCGGCACTGGCGCTGACCGCCGTGGTGGGCTTCCTGGTGGCCGGGGTGTCGTCCGGCCCCGTCGACTGGGGCGAGCTGCTCACGTCGTCGGTGTGGGACCCGGCGGGCGGGCGCTTCGGTGGGACGGCCATGGTGTGGGGCACCGCCGCCGTGGCGGTCGTCGCCCTCGCCCTGGCCGCGCCCGTGGGCTGGGCGGCGGCCGTCGCCATCGTCGAGCTGGCGCCGCCGCGGTGGCGGCGCGTTCTGCGCGCCGTGTCGGAGCTGCTGGCCGTCGTCCCCTCCATCGTCTACGGCCTGGTCGGCATCGCCTACCTGCGGCCGTTCGTGTCGGATCTCGCCGGCGTCCCCGGGGGCGACAGCCTGCTCGCCGCCGGGCTGGTCCTGGCCGTGATGATCCTGCCGACGATCGTGGCCGTGTCGGCCGACGTCCTCGCCGACGTGCCGGGGGAGTGGCGGGAGGCGGCGGCGGCCGGCGGCCTCACCCGGACCGAGGTGGTCCGCCGGGCCGTGCTCCCGTCGGCCCGCCGTGGCATGGGCGCCGCCGCCCTGCTCGGGCTGGCCCGGGCCATGGGGGAGACCATCGCCGTGTTCCTGGTCGTCGGGCGGGCCGACGGCCGCTTCCCGTCCGACCTGGCCGACATGGCCGAGCGCCTGGTCCGGCCCGGCCAGACGATCACCACCAAGCTCAACGGACCGGAGAGCGTGCTGGCGGGCACGTCGGGCGCCCACTGGGCCGCCCTGTGCGCCCTGGGCCTGCTGCTGCTCGGCGGGGTGGTGGTGCTCACCGTGGCGGCGCAGCGCCGCTCGCCGGGCGACGGCTCGCCGCTCGGGCGCCGGGGGCGGCGCCTGGGCCGGCGCGGCGACGCCGGCGTGCGCAGCCTGGCGGTCGCCCGGGTTGCCCGGGACCGGGCCGCCCGCCTGGCGGCCGCCGGCGCCCTGGGCGTCGTCGTGCTCGTCGTCGTGGCCGTCGTGGTGGCGGTGGTGCGCCGGGCGGGCGCCGCCCTCGACCCCGGGTTCTGGTTCGAGCGTTCGTCGGGCGCCAGCGGCGGGGGCGTCCGGGACCAGCTGGCGGGCACGGTGCTCCTCGTCGCGGTGGCCGGGCTCCTCGCCGCGCCCGTCGGGCTCGGGCTCGGGCTCGTGCTCCACGAGTACGCCGGGCGGCGCACGGCCCGCTGGCTGCGGTCGCTCACCCTGACGCTGGCCGGTGTCCCGTCCATCGTGCTCGGCCTGTGGGGCTACTGGCTGTTCAGCACCCGGCTGGGCTGGGGCAAGAGCTGGCTGGCCGGGAGCATCGTGCTCGCCGTGCTGGCCGTGCCGCCGGTGGTCGTGGCCGTCTCCGCCGCCCTGGCCGCGCTCCCGCCCGAGCGCCGGGAGGCGGCCCTCGGGATGGGCCTGCGGCGGGTTCAGCTGGTGCGGTCGGTGCTGGCACCCCATGCGCTGCCCGGCCTCGTCACCGGGCTGCTGCTGGGCCTGGCCCGGGCCGCCGGCGAGACGGCGCCGCTCCTGTTCACCGCCACCGTCTTCTCGGGGGCGCCGCCCCTCCCGTCCGGCGTCGTCGAGTCGCCGGTGGTGGCGCTGCCCACCCACATCTTCACGCTGGCCCAGGACGCCGCCGACCCGGCCGCCGTGCGCACGGCATGGGGAGCGGCGCTGGCGCTGGTGGTGGTCGCCGGCGGGCTCGTGCTGGCTGCCGTCCCCGCCCGTCGGCGGCTGGAACGGGCGGCGGCGTGACGGCGATCCGGGTACGCGACCTGGCCGTGTCCGCGACGGGCCGGCGGCTGGTCGGCCCGGTGTCGTTCGAGCTGCCCGCCGGATCGGTGCTGGGCCTGCGAGGGCCGTCGGGGTCCGGCAAGTCGACGCTCCTGCGCGCCCTCGTCGGCCTCCTCCCGCCCGGCCTGGACGCGGGCGGCCACGCCGAGGTGCTCGGGGCCGACGTCGTGCGGGCCCGACCGGGGGACCTTCCGTCCCTGCGGGCGCGGGCGGTGCTCGTCGGGCAGGTGCCGGTGGTGTTCCCGGCGTCCGTCCTGGCCAACGCCGCCTTCGCCGTCCGCCACCAGGTGCGGGCCCCCAAGGGCGAGCTGCGGGCGCGGTGCCGGGCGGCGCTGGAGGAGGCCGGCCTCTGGGACGAGGTGGCCGACCGCCTCGACGCCCCCGCCCATCAGCTCAGCATCGGGCAGCGCCAGCGGCTGTGCCTGGCCCGGGCGCTCGCCCTCGACCCCTCCGTGCTCCTGCTCGACGAACCCACCAGTGCCCTCGACCCGACGGCCACCGCCGCCGTCGAGGCCACCGTCGCCTCGCTGCGGGGCCGCCGGACCGTGCTGGTGGTGTCCCACGACGCCGCCCAGCTCGAGCGCCTGTGCGACGACGTCGTCACCCTTCCCGACCCGTTCCGGGCGCCCCCGTAGACACCGTCCTCCGGTCGCCGCCCCTCCGCTCTGGCACCAGGAATCGACACCGGGGCGTCGGTTCGTGGTGCCAGTCGCCCGGCCCGGGAGGCCGGTCAGCCGGCGCCGAAGTGACCGGCGGCGCCCCGGTTGACGACGGTGCCGTCGGCGGCGGTGACCCAGTACCCGTCGCCCAGGGCGGTGCGGGTGAGGGCGACCACGGGTGACGGGGTGGGACGGGTCGTGGCGGCACCCAGGAAGGTGGCGTCCCCGAAGGCGAAGACGCCGCCGTCGGACGCCACCATCCAGTAGCCGCCGCCGCTCCCCGTCGGCGCCATCGACACCACCGGCTCGGCCAGCCCGATGGCCCCCGTGCTGCCCTTGAAGGCGGCGCTGCCGAAGGCGAAGATCCCGCCGTCGGCCGCCACCAGCCAGTATCCCCGGCTGGACGGGGTGACGGCCATTCCGACGATCGGAGAGTTCAACGTCATCGCTCCGGTGGAACCGAAGAATTCGGCCCGGCCGAAGGTGAACACACCGCCGTCGCCGGCGGCGAACCAGTACCCCTGCCCGTCCCCGGTGGCGGCCATCGCCACAGCTGGGCGGTTGAGCTTGATTCCGCCGGCCGAACCGAAGAAGCCGGCCTTCCCGAACGAGAAGACGCCGCCGTCGCCGCCGAGGAGCCAGTACCCGTCGGCGCTGGCTGCGGCCGGCGTCCGGGCCGGGTTGGTGTCGAAGGCGCACCGGTTGCCGAAGCGGAAGCCCTGGGCCAGTCGGAGGCTGGGGTAGGGGTTGATCGCCGGCTGGCCGGGCGGGTGGATCTCGAAGTGGAGGTGGGGCCCGGTCGATTCAGCGTTGCCGCTGTCGCCGGCGTAGGCCACGACCTGCCCGGCCGTGACCTTGGCCCCGACCTCGATCCCGGGGGCGAAGGCGTGATTCAACGGGTTCAGCCCGTCGTCGGTGCCCGGGGTGTCGTTGTTGATGTGGATGTACCAGTACTCCCAGCCCTCGGCGTCCCGCAACACGAGCATGTTGCCCTGGCTGGCCACGCCGTTGTCGATGAACACGCGCCGCACGGTGGCGTCGGTCGCCGCCAGCAGTGGCCGCCCCTTCGGGACCATCAGGTCGTTGCCCTGGTGGGTGCCACCGACGCCCCGGGGGTCGCCGAAGTCGTCGCGATAGCTGAAGC
>DATLFN010000118.1 GCA_035540975.1 Acidimicrobiales bacterium | reverse complement strand
GCGGCTGGTGGAGTGCGTGCGGGTGGGCGGGAGCATGACGGTGCCGGCCGGGCCGGCGGCCGCCACGTCGGCCGTGCTCGGCCCGCCCGGTGGCTTCGGGGGCGATCGGGGCTAGACAACGCGGGTGACCGCAACCTCCGTGGCGCCGCTGGCGCTCGGCGACCAGCAGCTGTCCCGGCTCGACGCGTGGTGGCGCGCCGCGAACTACCTGTCCGTCGGCCAGATTCACCTGCTCGACGACCCGCTGCTCCGCCAGCCGCCGGCGCGTGAGCACATCAAGCCCGCCTGCTCGGCCACTGGGGAACCTCGCCCGGGCTCACATTCCTGTACGGGCACCTCAACCGGGTGGTCCGCCAGCGCGACAGCGACCTGCTGTTCGTCACCGGCCCCGGCCACGGTGGTCCCGCCCTGGTGGCGGCGGCGTGGCTCGACGGCACCTACTCCGAGGTCTATCCCCACATCGGCCCGGACGGCGACGGGATGCGCCGGCTGTTCCGCCAGTTCTCGTTCCCCGGCGGCGTCCCGTCCCACGTGGCGCCCGAGACGCCGGGGTCGAGCCACGAGGGCGGTGAGTCGGTCACCCGCTGACGCACGCCTACCCGGCGGTCCTCGCCCGCATCCCCGGCGACGAGCTCACCCGCCTCCGGGAGGGCTACGGGCACCGCCCGTGTTCGTGGAGGGATCCGACCCGGCCGAGATGCACCACGCCATGGCGGCGTGCCTCGACGAGGTGTTCGACGAGCTGGCGGCCATCCGCCGCCGGGCACGGGCCGGCGACCTGCGCCGGCCCGCCTGGCCGTGCATCGTGCGCACCCCGAAGGGCTGGACGGGCCCGAAGGAGCTGGACGGCATGCCCGTCGAGGGGCAGCTGGCGCTCCCACCAGGTGCCCCTCGCCAGGCCCCGTTCCGACGACGACGAGCGCCGCGCCCTCGAGGTGCGGGTGGTGAACGTGGTCGACCTCATGCGGCTCCAGGACCCGACGGAGCACCCCACGGCCTGCCCGACGGGCAGTTCGACGCCCTCTTCACGCCCGACAAGCCCGTGGTGTTCACCACGGCTACCCGTGGCTGATCCACCGCCTGGCCTACCGGCGCCACAACCACGCCAACTTCCACGGTGCGCGACTGGGTCTGGCCCGGTTGAGCCGGGACGAGGCTCCTATGCCAGCTTGAGGAAGAGGCGCTGCACCTCTTCCACGTCGTAGCCCTCGTCCGCCGCCCTGCCCGGGTCGTCGAGGCAGTACGAGAGCCCCGACGCCACCAGCTTGAACCCGGTCTGGTCGAGGGCCTTGCGGGCGGCGGAGATCTGGGTGACGACGTCCCGGCACTCGCGCCCGTCGACGAGCATCTGCTGGATGCCGCGCACCTGGCCCTCCACCCGGCGGAGGCGCTTGAGCAGGTCGTCGATGGTCGATTCGGGCAGTTCCATGGTTGCGTTCCTCGTGGCCGCGCCGGTTCCCTCGGCCGGACCATACCCCCGCCCGTACTTCGCCCGAAAGGCGAGCCGCCGGAGGACGGGCGCAACGCGTGGCTCGGCGTGGCGCGTAGCGTCGTCGCCGTGGACGGGGAGCCGAAGGCGGCGTCGAGGCACCAGGCAGTCGGCGCCCCGCCGGCCTGACCGCCCGGGGCGCCATGGCGGACATCGTCCCCTGCCCGTCCTGCAAGCCGAAGAACCGCGTACCCGCGGCGTCGTCCGGCAAGCCCCGGCGCGCCGTGTGCGGGGCCGACCTCCCGTGGATGGTCGACGCCGACGACGACTCGTTCGACGCGGCCGTGCGCGCGTCCGTGCCGGTCGTCGCTCGACGCCACGCTCCGGGCCGACTGACGCCGCCGGCTGACCGCCCCGCGAGACCGGCTGTAACGCGGCGCCGCGCCCGACGGACGGTACCGGCATGAGGCTTCCGTGGGGTCTGCGGTGGTGGGAGCTCGCGCCCGAGGTGGTGCTCGCCGCCGTGCTCACGGTGTTCCTGGCCACCGAGACGTCGGCCGCGACCAGCGCGTTCGAGAGCGGCACGGCCGTCGCCCTGATGGTGGCGGCGGGGGTGGTGTGGGTGGCCGGGCG
>DATLFN010000117.1 GCA_035540975.1 Acidimicrobiales bacterium | reverse complement strand
CTCGCCCACCAGGCACAGGCGGTTGACCGAGCGGGCCACCGAGGACGGGTCCCGGCCGGCCGCCTGCGAGGCGGCCGGCCGGGACCCGTCCTCGGTGGCCCGCTCGGTCAACCGCCTGTGCCTGGTGGGCGAGGACGAGGCCGACGTCCGCCGCCGTTGGGAGGCGCTGGGCGAGACGTCGCCCTCCGGCGCCCTCCGGGGGATGTCGCTCGACGACTACCGCCGGGGCCGGCTGGTGGGCACCGTCGACCAGGTCGCCGAGCAGCTGGCGGCGTGGGAAGGGGCGGGCGTGTCGACCGTCGTCGTCAGCCTGGGCGCGCTACCGTTCACGGTGACGGGCCTGGACGACCTCGCTCTGGTGGCGTCCGCCTCGGGACCACGTTAGGAGTGCCATGGGAAGCCTGGGAGCCACCGAGCTCATCATCATCCTGGTGGTCGTCCTGCTCCTCTTCGGCTCCACCCGCCTCCCCAAGCTCGCCCGGTCGCTCGGCCAGGCGTCCAAGGAGTTCAAGCAGGGGATCGCCGAGGGGTCGAAGGACGAGGAGGTCGGCGAGCCCGGCAAGCCTGGCGGCAAGCCCGGCGCCTGACACCGGCCGGGAACTTGTCCGGCGTGCCCGTCGTTCGGAATGACGGACGCGGAGGAGCAGCCGGTCCCCGACTGGGAGCAGGTGGCGCGCGAGTACGGGCGCTTCCTGTACACGGTCGCCTTCCGGCTCTCCGGGAACCACGAGGACGCGCAGGACCTGGCTCAAGACGTCCTACTCCGGGTCCGGCGAGGGCTCGAGACGTACAAACCGGGGTCGATGGAAGGATGGTTGAGCCGTATCACGACGAACGTGTTCCTCGATGAGGTCCGCCGCCGCCGCCGCCGGCCCCAGGGCGTCCTGCCCTCCGATCCCGACCGGGTCGTGCCGCCGGCGCCGGCCGCCGACGTCGTCCTCGCCGAGCAGGCCCTGCCCGAGGACGTCCAGGGCGCCCTGGCGTCCCTGCCCGACGAGTTCCGGGTGGCCGTCGTCCTCTGCGACGTGGCCGGGCGGTCCTACCAGGAGATCTCCGACGCCCTGGGCGTGCCCCTCGGGACCGTGCGCAGCCGCATCCACCGCGGCCGGGCCCTGCTGCGGGAGGCCTTGACCCGATGACCGACGACCTCGACGCCACGGCCCACCTGGGCGACGCCCTGAGCGCGCTGGCCGACGGCCAGCTGCCGGCCGACGACGCCGACGCCGCCCGGGCCCACGTGGCGGCGTGCGCGACCTGCGCCGCCGAGCTGCTCGCCGTCGAGCAGGTGCGCGCCCTCGTGCGGGGGCTGGGCCCGGTCGAGCCCCGCCGGCCCCTGGTGGCCGCCGTACCGCAGGTGGGCCGCACCAGCCGGCTGGCCGGGGTGGCCGCCGTGGCCGCCGCCGCCGCCGCCCTGCTGGCCCTGTCCGGCGTCGAGCCGGACGTGGGGCGGGCGCCCCAGGTGGCGAGCCTGGTGCAGGTGCACGCCACCTCGCCGGTCAACGCCGACCCGATGAGCCAGATCGCCCCGGCGGCCATCCCGGTGTCGCTCGAACGGTGAGCGGTCCCGCCTCGCAACCGGAGGTTGCCCGGCGTTCCGCCTCGCAACCGGGGGTTGCTCGGCGAGTTGATCGTGCTGCGGCCCGCCGCCGGAGGCGGCGGGCCTCCCGCCTCGCAAGCGGAGCTTGCTCGGCGGGCCGACGGAGCTCCGGCCGTCCGGCGATGCCGGCCGGCCTGCGCCGATGGTCCTCTGTCGGCAGCCGGCCGGGCCGCCTCCGGCGGCGTCCGGCGGCCGCCGACTCTCGCTGGGGTGCCCGCAGGGCGGTGGGCGTCGGCGTCGTCGTGGCGGGGCTCGTGGTCGTGCTGCTTCCCGGCCCGGGCGGTGTGGCGTCGGCCGAGGGCCCGGTGGAGGAGGCCCGGGAGGCGGCCCGGCGGGTGCCGTTCTCGGCTCGGGTCGAGGTGTCGTGGGTCGACCGCGAGGGGCTGCACACGGCCGAGCTGGGCATACGGGCGGTGGGCGGTCGCATCCGGGTCCAGGGGCCGGCGGCGGAGGACGGCGACGGCGGCGGGCCGAGGGTGATCGAGGACGACGGGGAGGTCGGCGGCCTGCTGGCGCCGGCGCTCGAGCGGACCTACGAGCTGGTGCGCCAGGACGGCCCGACGGTCGCCGGCCGGCCCACCGAGCTGTTGTTGCTCCGCCGCGACGGCGAGCTCCGGGAGCGGCTGGCCATCGACGAGGCGACCGGGCTCGTGCTCCTGCGCGAGGTCTACGGCTCCGAGGGGAAGCCCGTCCGCATCGTCCGGGTGCTGGAGCTGGAGACGGCCCCGGTGGCGCAGCCGGCGGCGGGCGCCGCCACCAGGAGCGACCAGCCTCGCTTCCTGAGCGTGTCACGGCTCTCGTCGCGCTACCCGGCACCGGCGTCGCTGGACGGCGGCTACCGGCGGGTCGGCGCCTACCGCCACTCCCGGGGGGTCCAGCTGCTCTACAGCGACGGGCTCCACGGGCTCTCGCTCTTCACCGAGCCCGGGCCACTGGCCCCCGGGGCCCTTCCGGGCGGCGGCGAGCCGGTCTGGGTCGGGCGCACGGCCGCCGTCCACTACACGTGGCCGGGCGGCGAGGTGATCACGTGGGAGTCGGGCCGCATGGTCCACACCCTCGTCGGCGACGGGACCACCGCCGACCTGCTGGCGGCGGCCGCCTCCGTGCCCCCGCCGGGCCGCCCGTCGGTCCTCGACCGGGTCCGGGCGACGTCGCGAACGGTCGCCGAGCTGATCAGCGGAGGTCGCTGACGGTCGCCGGCCCCGTCTGGCGCTCCAGGCGCCGGCGGCGGGCGATGCGGCGCCGCTCCCGCTCCGACGCTCCGCCCCACACGCCGTGGTCGATGCGGTTGCGGAGCGCGTACTCCAGGCAGGGGGACTGCATCGGGCACTCGGCGCAGATGCGGCGCGCGATCTCGACGCCGACCCCGTCGCTCGGGAAGAACGTGGCCGGCGGGACGTCCCTGCACTTGCCCTGAGCCATCCATTCCGTTTCCATGGCACCTCCGTTCCCGAGTCAACGGCACGCGTGTGTCGATCAGTTCCCGGGAACATGTTCGGAGGGGGCTGCGTTCCCGGATGGAAGAATGGGCGGCCTGCGGCCGCGGCCCTTCCCACCCGTCCCCGTCGGGCGGCGGGAGCAGGGACGTCGGGCGGAGAGACGACCAAGGAGCTATGCGCGTGAGCGACGACAGCGGACGGGGAAGCTGGTCCTGGGGACCCCCGGAGGACGACCGGCCCGACGACACCGCGCCGCTCGACACCAAGGTCGACGAGCCCCCCACCGCGCCGGGCGGGCAGGCGGTGCCGCCGTGGGCGGCTGCCCCGCCTCCGGCCCGGTCCCCGGGCTCGCCGGCCGGCCCGTGGATCGTGATCGCCCTGGTCGCGGCGGTCATCGGCGCCCTGGTCGGAGCGGGCGCCGCCATGCTGGCGGACGACGAGGGCGGCCGGGTGGAGTCGGCGGGCGGCACCACCACCATCCCGTCGTTCGGCAACAACACCAGCAACCTGGCCCCGCCCCGGGACATCCAGGAGGTGCTGGCCCGGGTCCAGCCCGGGGTCGTGGCGGTCCGCAGCGCCACCTTCCAGGGCGGCGGGGGCTTCGACCTCAACCCCGATCCCGTCCAGGGCGCGGGCACGGGCATGATCCTGTCGACCGAGGGCGACATACTCACCAACGCCCACGTCATCGAGGGCGCCACCGCCATCCAGGTCACCCTGTTCGGCGAGCGCGAGCCGCGCGACGCCACGGTGGTGGGCGCCGACGCCGACGCCGACGTCGCCGTCCTCCGGCTGCGTGACACCTCGGGGCTCGAGGGCCGGCCCGTGCAGCTGGGCGAGTCGGGCAAGGTGAAGGTGGGCGACGACGTGGTCGCCATCGGCAACGCCCTGGCCCTTCCCGGCGGTCCCACCGTCACCGTCGGCATCGTGTCTGCCCTGGAGCGCTCCCTCGGCCGGCTGTCGAACCTCATCCAGACCGACGCCGCCATCAACCCCGGCAACTCGGGCGGGCCGCTCGTCAACAGCGACGGCGAGGTCATTGGCATCAACACCGCCGTGCTCGGCCAGCGGGCCCAGAACATCGGCTTCGCCATCGCCATCGACACCGTCAAGCCGCTGATCGAGCGCCTCCAGTCGGGCGAGGCGGCGCCCGCCCAGGGGTTCCTCGGCGTGAGCACCGTCACCCTCACGCCCGAGATCCGCGAGCGGCTGGACTTCGGGCCGCAGGCCGGAGCGATCGTGGTGGAGGTCGTGGCCGGCTCGCCGGCGGCCCAGGCCGGTCTCGAGGCCAACGACGTGATCACCCGGATCGGCGACCAGAGCATCGACACCAACGCCAACGTGCAGACGGCGGTGCGGGCCCACAAGCCGGGCGACCGGGTCGAGGTCGTCTGGATGCGCGGCGAGCAGGAGTTGCGGGCCACCGTCGTCCTCGGCTCCCGCCCGTAGGTTCGACCTCATTCGTTCGCTTCGCTCACTCCATTCGGTCGAGTCGGATCGTGCTCCGGCGGGCGAGCGGAGCCCGCCCGCCTCCGCTCTGTCCTTTCTCGGTGTCCGCAGCCGTAGAGGCCGCCTATGGCGGGCGAGTGCGGCCACGGACCTTGCCCCCAGCGAGCGAATGAGGTCGAAGCCGGTAGGCTGCCCGGCCTCCGCCCAGCGAGGAGCGTCCCATGTCAACCGTCGCCAGCGGGCCCGACCAGTCGGCGCCGCAGCAGCCGCCCCGCGGCCACGTCCGCATCGTGTACCTCGGCCCCGTGGCGCCCCACTGGGACCTGGAGTCGGCCTACGGCGAACGGGTGCTCATCGAGGAGTTCCGCCAGCGGGCCATGGCGCGCCTCGTCCTCCTGCCGCCGCACGACCCCCAGTTCCGCCGCAACCGGGAGCGGGTGGCCCGCGACGCCGAGCGGGAGAACCTCATCCTCGAGTGGGACCTGGGCGTCCCTGAGGAGGAATAGCCGGCGCCGGCGCCCCCGGGGTCCGGCCGCCGGGCGGGCCCCTGCCCGTACAGTGGGAAGCCATGTTGGAGCTCTCCACGGGCACGGCGCTCGCCGTCGCCGCCGGTGGCGGCGCCCTCGTGGTCCTGCTGGCCGCGCTGCTCGTCCGCTCGGTCCGCCAGTGGCGCGCCGCATCCCGCCGGCTGACCGCCGTCGCCTCGCGCCTGGAGGCGCCCGGCGCGCCACCGTCGGAGGATCGTGACGTGGTCGGCCGCGTCGAGCGGCTGGCCCAGGGCGCCGTCCTGCGGCTGAGCGACGCCGATGCGCGGGCCGAGCGCCTGGCCGGGGCGCTGAGTGCCGTCGGGGTCGGCGTGGTGGTCTGCGACGAGACGGGCGACGTGATCCACGACGGCGCCGGCGAGGTGGCCGCCGGAGGCGCCGTGGCCGACGCCGTGCGCGCCGTCCTGGCCAAGGCCGTCGACGGCCGGGCGGCCGAGCGCACGGTGGACCTGGCCGGCCCGCCGCCCCGGTCGCTGCGGGTCACCGGCCGGCCCGTCGACGACGGGCGGCGGGTCGTCGGCGGCGTGGCGGTCGTCGACGACGTGACGGAACGCCGGCGGTTCGACGTCGTCCGGCGGGACTTCCTGGCGAACCTCACGGCCGAGCTGAAGGCGCCCCTGGGCGCGCTCGGGCTGCTGGCCGGCACCATCGTGGCCGAGGACGACCCGGCGCTCACCCGTCGCCTGGCCGCCCGGCTCGAGGCCGACGCGCTGCGGGTGGGGCGCATGGTCGACGACCTCGCCGAGCTGAGCCGTCTGGAGTCGGGCGCCCTGCCCGCCCGCGAGCCGGTGTCCGTGCACCTGGTGGTGGCACAGGCGGTGGAGCGCGCCCTTGCCGCCGCCCCGGGGCGGGCCGTGTCGGTGGACGCCGCGCCCGCCCCGTCCGGCCTCGCCGTGGCGGGCGACCGGCGCCAGCTCGTGTCCGCCCTGGGCCACCTGGTGGAGAACGCGGTGGTGGCGGCGGGCGACGAAGGGACCGTCCGGGTGAAGGTGACGGGGGGTGCCGAATGGGTGGACGTGGCGGTGGCCGACGACGGCCCCGGCATCCCCGCCGCCGAGCTGGGCCGGGTCTTCGAGGCGTTCTACCGCACGGGGGACGCCCGCGAGCGGTCGGCCGCCGGCACGGGGCTCGGCCTCGCCATCGCCTCCCGGGTGGCGGCGGCCGCCGGCGGCGAGGTGCTCGCCTCGTCCGAGGTGGGCCGGGGGTCGACCTTCACCCTCCGCCTCCCGGCCGCCGCCGACGGCGGGAGCGGCGCCCCGGCCGCCCGCCTCGAGGCGGGGTGATGGAGGCCGATACCGGGTGGCGGCCGCTCCGCCACCCCGTCCACCCGGCCGAGATCACCACGCCCCCGTTCCGGCGGCTGGCCGTGGCGCACGTCCTGTCGGTCGCCGGCGACGCCCTGGTCACCGTCGCCCTGGCCGGGTCGCTCTTCTTCGACATCTCCCCCGACGCCGCCCGCGGGCGGGTGGCCCTCTCGCTGGTGCTGACGATCCTGCCCTTCGGCGTCGTGGCCCCGTTCCTCGGGCCGGCCATCGACCGCCTGGCCGGTGGCCGCCGCCTCATGGTGGTGACCGCCGCGCTCGGGCGGGCGCTGGCCGCCCTCTACGCGGCGGCGGTCCTGGACGGCCTCCTGCTGTTCCCGACGGCGTTCGCGCTCCTGGTCCTCTCCAAGACCCACGCCGTGGCCAAGAGCTCCCTCGTCCCCACCGTCGTCGACTCGCCGGACGGCCTGGTGGGCGCCAACGCCCGCCTCACACTGGCCGGCGCCGTGATCGGCTCGCTGGCCGCCGCCCCGGGCGTGCTCGTCATGCAGGTCTTCGGCGCCGAGTGGGTGATGCGGCTCGCCGCCGTGGTCTTCGCGGCCGGCGGGATCGCCGCCCTCCGCATCGTCCAGGTCCACCCCGACGACCCGGCGGCGCGGTCCGTCGCCTCCGAGGAGCTCCGCCACGCCGGCGTGCGACTGGCGGCGACGGCCATGGGGATCCTGCGGGCCTCGGTGGGGTTCCTCACCTTCCTGCTCGCCTTCGCCCTCCGCCGCGGGGGGCAGCCGGCGTGGCTGTTCGGCCTCGTCATCGCCGCCAGCGTGGCGGGAGGGCTGCTCGGCTCGTTGATCGCACCGGCACTGCGACGGCGGGTGGTGGAGGAGCACCTGCTGGCCGGGTCGCTCGGCCTGGTGCTGGTCGTGATGCTGGTGGCGGCCCGCACCGGCGGTCGCCCGGCGCCCGTCATGGCGGCCGGTGTGGTGGGGCTGGCCGCCGGGTCGGGCAAGCTCGCCTTCGACTCGCTCGTGCAGCGCGACGCGCCGGCCGCCGCCCAGGGCCGCTCGTTCGCCCGCTTCGAGGCGGCCTTCCAGCTGTCCTGGGTCTTCGGCGCGCTCATCCCCGTCGCCATCACCGTGCCGAGCCGCGCCGGCTACGTCCTCCTGGCCGTCGCCGCCGCCGTCGGCGCCGCCCTCTACCTCGCCGGCCTGGCGACCCACCACCGCCGGCGCACGGCCGGCGCCGCGCCGCGCCGGGTGGCCTGACGGATGGCCACGCGCGCCCTCGTCCTGTCCGACACCCACCTCCGGCCCGGCGGGAGGCGCCGGCTGCCCGACGCCGTGTACCGGGCGCTGGGCGAGGCCGACGTCGTCCTCCACGCCGGCGACATCGTGACCGCCGACCTGGTGCACGAGCTGTCGGGTTTCGCGCCGGTCCACGCCGTGCTCGGCAACAACGACTCCGACCCGGCCCTGTCGATCCTGCCGGAGACGCGCCTCGACGTGGTCGACGGCGTGCGGGTGGCGATGGTCCACGACAGCGGGCCCCGGGCGGGCCGGGAGGCCCGGCTGCGCCGCCGCTTCCCCGACGCCGACGTGGTCGTGTTCGGCCACAGCCACATCCCGTGGAACCAGCCCGGGCTCGACGGCCAGCTCCTGTTCAACCCCGGGTCGCCCACCGAGCGCCGGGCCCAGCCCCACCACACCTTCGGCCTGCTCCGTCTCGACGCCGGGCGGGTGCTCGGGTCCGAGATCGTCGTCGTGTAGCTCTTCGACCTCACTCGTTCGCTTCGCTCACTCCGTTCGGTCGAGTTGGAGTGCTCCGGCGGGCGAGCCGCAGCTCGCCCGCCTCCGCTCTGTCCTCTTCTGCGGTGTCCGAAGCCGGAGAGGCCGCCTGCGGCGGCGAGGGCGGCCACGGACCTTGACGCCGCGAACGGCGAAGACGTCGCCCCCCACAGGGCGCCGGATCAGCCGGGGAGGTCGATGCGCTCCAGCCACAGGCCGGGGGCGTCCACCTCGGCGGGCGTCGGCAGCTCCCGCTCCGACCTCCACAGCCGTGCCAGCCCCTCCTCACCCGCCCGCTCGACCACGCCCGTCACGAAGGCGCGCCCCCGTTCGTACAGGGCGGGGGCGGCGTCGAGGCCGAACAGGCGGGCGGCGAACCGCTCGCCCTCGCCCCGCTCGGCCCGCCGCCGGCGCAGCGCCTCCACCAGGGCGCCGTAGCCGCCCACCAGCCGCTGGCCGGCACCGTCCAGCACGTGGTCGGTGTAGCCCTCGATGGCGGCGACCAGCGCCTCGATGCGGGTCAGGACGACCCGCTGCTCGGGGGTCTCCATGGCCCCCAGGAGCTCGCCGGGGTCGCCCAGCGCCGCCTGGAAGGACAGGGGGTCGGTGGGGTCGATGGCGGTGAAGCGGTCCTGGAGGGTCGTGGGGTCGGGCCGGAACCCGGCCACGTACGAGCGCAGCAGGCCGTCCAGGCGGGCCCGCACGTGGGGCCGGCCCAGGACGGCGTGGTGGGTCACCTCGCTGAGGCACAGCCACAGCCGCACGTCGTCGAGCGGCAGGCTCCAGTCGGTGGCGAAGTCCCTGAGGTTGGCGGGCACGAGGACCAGCTCGTCCGACGGCGGCCGCGGCACCGGCAGCTCGTACTGGCTCAGCGCCCGCCGGGCCAGGTGCCCGACCATCGTGCCGGCCTGCATCCCCAGCAGCAGGGGACCGACCACCTCGGTGATGCCCCCCAGCAGCTCGGCGCCCGGGTCGGGCGCCGTGTCCTCGTCGTCCGGCGACGACGGGCCGACCGAGGTGGCGAGCCCCTCGAACAGCGGCCGGTAGGACTCCAGCGTGCGGCGCGCCCACTCGGCCCGGCCCACGGCGGCGACGCTCAGCGGGCGCCCGGTGACCGACGTGGGCAGCCCGGTGGCGTCCGACACGTGCAGGTCGGCGACCCGGACCAGCTCCTCCAGGCGGATGCGCTCGACGGGGTCGGCGTTGGGCTCGGGTTGGCCCTCGGTCGCCATCCAGAGGGCGAGTTGGCGGGCGACCTCGAAGTTGACGGTGCCCTGGTTCGACAGCAGCTTGGCCAGCTCGCCGAAGAGCCCCTCGAAGGGGTTGCCGGAACCTCCGAACGGGCCGGGAGTGCTCACCCGGCCATCGTAGGGTCGCCGCCGCCGGTAGGGCCCCCGTGGCTCAGGGACCGGCGGGCGGGCGCTCGCCGAGCGTCACGCTCACGACCCGGCGGACGGACTGGCGCACCACGGCCAGGCGCACGACGTGACCGGGCCGGTGGGAGCGCACGAGGATGCGCAGGGCGCCCATCGACGCCACCGGCATGCCGTCGATGGAGGCGATCACGTCGCCGGCCGCCAGCCCCGCTTCCGCCGCCGGGCCGTCGTCGCGGACGTGGGTGACGAGGGCGCCGCCTCCCATGCCGAGGGCGGCGGCCGCCGACGCGTCGAGGTCGCCGCCCTCGATGCCGATCCACGCCCGGGCGACGGCGGCTCCGGCGGCCAGCTGGTCGGCCACGGCGCGGGCGATGTCGATGGGGGTGGCGAACCCGAGCCCGGCCACGCCGGCATCGGGAGTCGTCACGGCGGTGAGGATGCCGACGACGGCGCCGCGCTCGTCGACGAGGGCACCACCCGACCACCCGTCGATCACCGGCGTGTCCGTCTGGATGAGGTCCACCAGGGCGCTGGCACCGTCGCGGTCGACCTGGCGGCCCACCGCGCTGACCATCCCGACCACGCCGCCACCGGAGGCGCCGACCGCCATGACGTCCTGGCCGACGGCGAGGGTCGCCGCCGAGCCGAGCGGCGCGGTGGTGACGCTCGTCCACTCCTCCACCTTCACCACGGCCAGGTCGGTGGCCGGGTCGGTGCCGAGGAGCCGGCCACCCCCACGGGCCCCGCCCGCCAGGGTGACGGTGATGCGCTCGGCCCCGTCCACCACGTGGGCGTTGGTGAGGACGTGGCCGTCGCTGCGGAACAGCACCCCCGAGCCCTGCCGCGGCCCTCCGGCCCGCTCGACGGTGAGTGCGACGACGGCGGGCCGCAGGCCCTCGGCGATGCCCGCCGCCCCGGGCGCCGTCCCGCCGTCCGAGGTCGACAGCACGCCCGCCGGCAGCGCCACCCGCTCCACGACGGGGACGGTCCGGGTCCGCTCCTCGAAAGCGCCGGCCAGCGCCAAGATGCCGACGCCGAGGACGGCGCCGCAGGCGGCGGCGACGCCGGCCACGGCCCACAGGTGGGTGCGCCGGCGGCGGCCGCCGTCCGGCTCGAAGGGCAGCCCGAACGCCGACACCTCGGAGGGGTGCCGCCACAGTCGGTCGTCGGGCGGCAGCAGGGGAGCCCCACGCTCGTCGTCGCCGAGCGGGTCGTCCGGCTCCATGCGGTCGAGGATAACGAGGGGCCCTCCGCGAAGGGCCGCGGGGCGGGAAGGCCCTGGTTCACTACCATACGGTCGTGCAAGTCGCGGCACTTCCCCGCCCTGGCGACGCCGACTGGACAGGCCTGACGTCCGATCCTCTGCCCCTGGCCGAGGCCACGACCTGGGCCGTGGTCCCGGAGTGCGGCGCCGTCGTGACCTTCGCGGGGACGGTGCGCGACCACGCCGAGGCGCGCAGCGGCGTCACCCGCCTGGAGTACGAGGCGTACGAGGAGCAGGTGGGCCCGCGGCTGGCGGGCATCGCCGCCGAGGCCCGCCGGCGGTGGCCGGCCCTGGGCCGGGTGGCGCTGCTGCACCGGGTCGGCCCGCTGGAGGTGACCGACGTCTCCGTCGTGGTGGCGGCCTCGGCGCCGCACCGGCCCGAGGCGTTCGAGGCGGCGCGCTGGTGCATCGACACGCTCAAGGCCACCGTGCCCGTCTGGAAGCGGGAGACCTGGGACGGCGGCACCGACTGGGCGACGTGTTCGACGGAGATCTCCGACGTGGAGGAGGCGGCCGTCCGGTGAGCAACCTGCTGTACCTGCTCCTCGCCGTCGGCCTCAGCGTGCTCGGTTCGCTGGCGCTCTGGTACCGCCATCGCAGGCCGCGCCGGCTCGAGCACGGGGTCGACGCGTTCCAGCGCGAGCTGCGGGCGCTGGCGCCGGAACGGCGTGAGGGTGACTAGGAGGCGGGCGGTGGGGCTCCGGCCGTGGGGCCGCGGCGCCCACGACGACGGCACGTAGGTGGCCCGGGACCTCGCCATCGACCTCGGCACCGCGAACACGCTGGTGTACGCGCGGGACCGCGGCATCGTGCTCAACGAGCCGACCGTCATCGCCCTCAACGAGAAGACCCAGGAAGTGCTGGCCATGGGCCACGACGCCTGGCAGATGATCGGCCGGACGCCGGGCTACATCGTCGCCGTCCGCCCGCTGCGCAAGGGCGCCATCACGGACTTCGACATCACCCAGCGCATGATCCGCCTGCTGCTCAAGCGGGCCGGGGTCACCCGGTTCAACCGCCCCCGCGTCCTGATCTGCGTGCCCTCGGCCATCACCGAGGTGGAGCGCCGGGCGGTGGAGGAGGCCGCCCGCCGGGCCGGCGCCGCCGACCCCTACCTGATCCACCAGCCCATGGCCGCCGCCATCGGAGCCGGCCTTCCCATCCACGAACCGCTCGGCAACATGGTGGTGGACGTCGGCGGCGGCACCACCGAGACGGCGGTCATCTCGCTGGGCGGGATCGTCGCCCTCCAGGCCATCCGGGTCGGCAGCTTCGACATCGACGCGTCGATCCAGACCTACGTGCGCCGCGACTACGGGATGGCCATCGGCGAGCGCACGGCCGAGGAGATCAAGCTGGCCATCGGCAGCGCCTACCCGGTCGACGACTCGGTGAAGGCCGAGGTCCGCGGAAGGGACCTGATGACGGGGCTGCCCAAGACGGTCATCCTGTCGCCCGACGAGGTGCGGGCCGCCATCGACGAGCAGGTGAGCGCCATCGTCGACTCGGTGGTGCAGTGCCTCGGCCAGGCCCCGCCCGAGCTGGCCCAGGACCTCATCGCCCAGGGCATCCACCTGGTGGGGGGCGGCGGGATGCTGCGGGGCCTCGACCGGCGTCTCCAGGAGGAAACGGCCATCCCCGTGCGCATGGTCGACGCGCCCCTCGAGTGCGTCGTGCTCGGCGCCGGGCGCTGCCTCGAGGCCTTCGAGTCCCTGAAGGTGATGTTCATGGGCGCCGACCGGTGACATCGCCGTCGGAAGCGGAGCTTCCTCGGCGAACTTGATCGGGCGGGGGGTGGCCGGCGGAGCCGGCCACCCCCCGCACTGCTGCTTGTCGGCCGCCAGCCGAAGGGGCCGCCTGCGGCGGCTTCCGGCGGGCCGTCGGCCGGCGGGACTGGCGCGCCGAGCCGGGCGCCGGCCGCGTTCTGGCGGCAAGGAGTGGCGGGATGCGCCCCGATTCGCCGCCGGAACTGCCGAGCGGACGGGCAGGGCGGGATCGGGCGCCGGTAGCCTCCGGTCCGATGACGGCTCGGGCCCTGCTGGCTGCCGCGTCGGCGGCGTTGGTGGACGAGCGCCGGCAGCTGTCCCTCGAGGAGGTGCGGGCCCTGGCGGCGCTGCCGGCCGAGTCGGTGCCGTCGCTGGCCGCCGTGGCCCACGAGGTGCGCCTCGCCTGGTGCGGGCCCGAGGTCGAGGTGGAGGGGATCCTCTCGGCCAAGACGGGAGGGTGCCCCGAGGACTGCTCGTTCTGCAGCCAGTCGGCCCGGTTCGACTCCCCGGTGCTGGCGACCCCCTTCCTGGACACGGCCGAGGTCCTCGCCGCCGCCCGGGAGACGGCGGCCCTGGGCGCCTCGGAGTTCTGCCTGGTGCTCGCCGTGCGGGGGCCCGACGAGCGGACGATGCGCCGCCTGGAGTCCCTCGTCCCGCTCGTCCGCCGGGAAACCGGGCTCGACGTGGCGGTGAGCGCCGGCATCCTAGACGAGTCGCAGGCCGCCCGCCTGGCCGCCGCCGGGACCCACCGCTACAACCACAACCTGGAGACGGCCCGGTCGTTCTTCGACCAGGTCGTCACCACCCACACGTGGGACGAGCGCTTCACGACCTGCCGCCTGGTCCGCGACGCCGGCATGGAGCTGTGCTGCGGCGTCCTCCTCGGCATGGGTGAGAGCGACGACCAGCGCGTCGAGCTGCTCGGGCAGCTGCGCGAGGTCGACCCGGCCGAGGTTCCGGTCAACTTCTTGAACCCCCGCCCGGGGACGCCGCTCGCCGGGCGCCGCCCGGTCGAGCCGCTCCAGGCCATCCGCTGGATCGCCCTGTTCCGGCTGGCGCTGCCCGGGGTGGTCCTCCGCTACGCCGGGGGCCGCGAGGTGACCCTCCGCGACCTCCAGGCCATGGGCATGACGGCGGGGATCAACGCCCTCATCGTCGGCAACTACCTCACCACCCTCGGCCGCCCGCCGGCCGACGACCTGGCCATGCTCGCCGACCTGGGCATGCCGGTGGGGGTCCTGTCGAAGGTGTGGTGACCCCGGGCGCCGGCCACTGCACCGGGTGCGGACAGCACGCGGCGGCGTGCGACGGGTCGTGCCGGCGGCCGCTCGACCCGCCCCGGTTCTGCCCGCGGTGCGGTCGGCGCCTGGCCGTGCGGGTGACCCCGGCGGGCTGGACGGCCCGCTGCCGCCACCACGGCGCACCCTGACCGGTCACGGAAGGGATCAGCCGAGGGCGCCGACCAGCTCGTCCACGGCGGTGACCACCTCCATGCCACGCGACTCGAGCCAACGGCGGTTGCCGGCGTGCACGGGGTCGCCGCCTTCGTAGCGGTTGAGGACCACCACGGGGGTCTGGGCCAGCGCGTCGGTGGCGAGGAGGACGGCGTTGACGGCCCCCAGCCCGGCCGGGGCCACCAGCACGACGGCGTCGGGCCGCAGCGCCCGCGCCAGCGCCACGTTGTCGGCGTCGGCCGCCACCGGCGACCGGGGCCCGCCCACGCCCTCGACCAGCCCCCAGTCGGCCTCCGGCCAGGCCAGCTCGTCGATCAGGTCGGCCAGCGAGAACGGCGGGCGCCCGAGCGCCTCGGCTGCCATGGGCGGCGCCATGGCCACCTCGTACCAGCGGTGCGGGGGGCACACCTCGGCCGGCTCCACGCCGGTGGCGCACGCCAGGACATCGGCATCGGTGAGGGCGTCGCCGGGCTCGAACGACTGGACCGGCTTGCGGGCCGCCACCGACCGGCCCCGCTCCCGGAGCACCCGGGCGAGCGACGCCGCCACCCACGTCTTCCCCACCCCGGTGCCCGTCCCGAGCACGACCACCAGCCGCCGGGGCCGGGCCCCGGACCGTGCGGGACGGCGGGGCGACGGGCCGAGGGCGGCGAGGGCGGCGGCCAGCCGGTCGACCTGGTCGGCGGTGTGGGCCGCGCTGAGCGACACCCGCAGGCGCGACGTCCCCGGCGGCACGGTCGGCGGGCGGATGGCGGGGACGAGCAGCCCGGCGTCGAGCAGCGAACGGGACGCGCCGAGCGCCGCCTCCTCGTCGCCCACGACGACGGGGACGATGGGGCTCGGGTGCCCGGGCCGGAGCCGGTCGACGTTGGCCCGCAGGCGCGCCCGCAGGGCGTCGCCCTCGGCCGAGCGGACGACCTCGACGGCGGCCAGGCCGGCGGCGGTGTCGGCCGGGGTCGACGCGGTGGTGAACACGAAGGTGCGGGCCCGGTTCACCAGCAGTTCGCAGAGAGCGGCGGGCCCGGCGGCGAAGCCGCCGAGCGACCCGAGCGCCTTCGACAGGGTCCCGATGCGGAGCACACCGGCGGAGGCGGGGACGTCGGGTCCGAGCACGGCGTGGGCCTCGTCCACCACGAGGAGCGCACCCGCGCGCCGGCACACGGCGGCCAGGTCGTCGAGCGGTGCCAGGTCGCCGTCCATCGAGAAGACCGACTCGGTCACGACGACGGCCCGGCCCGTCGTCCGGCGCAGGGCCCGTTGGACGGCCGCCACGTCGAGGTGGGCCGTCACGACGACGCGCGAACGGGACAGGCGGCAGCCGTCGACGATCGACGCGTGGTTCAGCTCGTCGCTCACGACGGTGACGCCCGGACCGCCCACCACGCCCAGCACCCCGAGGTTGGCGGCGTAGCCGGTCGGGAAGAGCACCGCCGCCTCGGTGCCCTTCCACGCCGCCAGCGACTCCTCCAGGCGGCGGTGCAGCGGGCGGGCCCCGGCGACGAGACGCGCCGACCCGGCGCCCGCCCCCCACCGGTCGAGGGCGTCGTGGGCGGCGGCCACGACGGCCGGGTGCCGGGACAGCCCCAGGTAGTCGTTGGACGCGAAGGAGACGACCGGTCGACCCCCGGCGACGGTCGTGGCCGGACCGGGGCCGTCGAGGTCACGCACCGAGCGCCACCGCCCGGCCGCCCGCAGCGCCGCCGCCTCGGCCGCCGCCCATGCCGCCCACCCGCCCGCCAGCAGGGGTGGGACCCGCTGCTCGCCCGGCGACCCGGAGCTGGTCGAGGCCGGTCCGTCGGGTCGGAGGTCGCCGCCCGTCACCCGCCGGCGACCTCCGCCACCGCCGCCTCCAGCACGTCGACGATCCGGTCCACCTCGGCGGCCGAGACGGTCAGCGGGGGCATCACGACGATCACGTCACCCAGGGGCCGCAGCAGCACGCCGGCCCGGACGGCGGCGGCGCACACCCGGCGACCCCACCGCTCGGCCGGCCCGGGCGGCGCCAGCTCCACGCCCGCCATCAACCCCTGCACCCGGACGGACCGCACCGCCGGTGACGGAGCGAGGCGGGCGTCGAGCGCCGAGCGCAGCTGCGCCGACCGGGCGGCGACGTTGGCCAGCACGTCCAGCTCCTCCAACAGCGCCAGGTGGCGCAGCGCCACTGCCGCCGCCAGCGCGTTGCCGCCGTAGGAGTGGCCGTGGAGGAACGTGACCGGAGCGGGGTCGGGGCCGAGGAAGGCGTCGAACACCCGGCCCGACGCCACCGTCGCCGACATCGGCAGGTACCCGCCGGTGAGGCCCTTCCCCAGCACGAGGAGGTCGGGCCGCAGCCCGCACTGCTCGGAGGCGAACAGCGTGCCGGTGCGGCCGAACCCGGTGGCCACCTCGTCGCACACCAACAGCACGTCGGCGTCCCGGCACGCCCGGCCCAGGGCGGCGAAGTCCTCGGGCGGGGCGGTCAGCATCCCGGCCGCCCCCTGGACCAGGGGCTCGACGACCACGGCGGTCAGGTCGGCCGCGTGGCGGTCGACCAGGGTGGTGGCCACCCGGACGGCGGACGGGTCGTCGAAGCCGGGCGCCCGCAGCACCGGGAAGCGCAGCGGCGCGAACACGTCGGCCCCGAAGCCCGATCCGCCGAGCGACATGGCCCCGATGCTGTCGCCGTGGTAGCCGCCCTCGAAGGCGAGGAACCCCCGCCGTCCCGGCTGCCCCTCGTTGACGCGGAGCTGGAACGCCATCTTGAGGGCCTGCTCGACGGCCGCCGCGCCGTCGGACGCGAACATGACGTGGGGGCGGTCCACGGGGACCACGGCCGCCAGCGCCTCGGCCAGCTCCACCACCACCGTGTTGCCGTGCCCGAGCAGCGTGGAGTGGGCGACGCGGTCGAGCTGGGCGCGGACGGCGTCGTCGAGAGCGGGCACCCGGTGCCCGAGCGTCGTCACCCACAGCGACGAGATGGCGTCGAGGTAGCGGTTGCCCTCGGCGTCGACCAGCTCGTGGCCCTCGGCCCGGTCCACGACGACGGGGCACTCGTCGAGGAAACCCGCCATCTGGGTGAAGCCGTGCCACACGACGGCGGCGTCGCGCTCGGCCCAGGAAGCGTTGGTCACCCGTCCCCCCCGGCCAGCAGGTCCTCGGCCGCCTGACGGACCTGCCAGTCGCGGTCCTCCAGGGCCCGGCGCAGGGCGGCCTCGACCTCGGGGCCCTCGAAGGCGGCGAGGGCGATCACGGCCCGGCGGCGGACGGCCGGCTTGTCGGTGGTGGCGCCGAGCACGGCGGGCAGCCCGGCGGGGTCGCCGACGGCGCCGAGGGCGGCCACCGCCGCCTCGCGGCAGAGGGCATCCTCGGCTGCCGACGCCACCCGGACCAGGGCCTCGACGGCGCCGGCGGACTCCGCCCCCCGCTCGCCCAGCGCCCAGGCCGCGGCCTCGGCCACCAGGGGGTCGGGGTCGTCGAGGAGGGGGACGAGGGCGAGCGGGTCGACGTCAGCCGCCGTCGCCGCCACCGCGCACGCCCGCCGGCGGACGAGCGGGTCGGCGTCGGCGAGGCCCGTTGCCACGTCGGCCGCTCCGGCCCGTCCCAGGCGGGCCAGGGCGGCCAGGGCGGTCGCCCGCACCCGCCCCGACCGGTCGCCCAGGAGGCGCCGGGCGGTGCTCTCGTCGCCGACGTGGCCGGCCTCGGCGGCTGCCGCGCGCCGGCGTGCCTCGTCGTGCGACGGAGCGGCGTCCGGCTGGCTCCGCCTGCCCATGAGGGCAGTGTTGACCGGTTCGCACCGAACGTGCCACCCGGCCCCCGCCGCGCCGTTCCGGCCCTTGACGGTGGTGCACACTGTTCTCCATGAGATCGACTCGGCGGCTGGCCCTGGTGCTCTGCCTGGGCCTGTTCTTCTCCGGGACGGGGGCCGTCTGGCTGCACCACGAGGAGCAGGCGGCGGCCGTCCCCGACGACCCCGGCCTGCGCGGGTTCGTGCCCGAGACCACCACCACGACGGTGCCGCCCACGACGGTGGCCACCGTCCCCGTCCCCGTCACCGCCGCGCCGGCGGCGAGGACGCCGGCCCGGGTCCCGTCGAACCCCTACGCCAACGAGCCCATGATCGAGCTGGGGACCATCGAGATCCCCAAGATCGGCCTCAACCACCGGATCTTCCAGGGCATCAGCCTGCGCTCCATCGACCGCGGCCCGAGCCACTGGCCCGGCACCGCCCTCCCCGGCGAGGTCGGGAACTCCGTCTTCGCCGGCCACCGCGTCACCCACAGCAAACCGTTCCGCAACATCGACCAGCTGGCGCCGGGCGACGAGGTGATCTTCAACGTCAACGGCAACCGGAGCGTCTACACGGTCACCGGCTCGGAGGTCGTGACCCCCAAGGCGCTGCACATCGTGGACCAGACGCCGACGCCCACCGCCACGCTCTTCGCGTGCCACCCGCCGGGGTCGGCCCGGTTCCGCTACGTCGTGCACCTGGCGCTCAAGACCTAAGGGCGGACGCCGCTCAAGCCCTCCCGCCCCCGAGCCGAGAAACTCGGGGAAAGGAGAGGCACATGTCGTTTCTGGTGAACTTCCGCAGTGCCGAGGGGAAGCCGGGGTACCACCCCACCGAGAGCCTCGAGGAGGCGGTTCGGTTCGTGGAGCACCTGCGCAACCAGGAGCACGTGATGGACGCGCGGGTGTGGCGTCTGCACGAGGTGCCCCTCGAGGTCAAGACCTACTACAAGGTCGAGGTGCTGCCCGTCGACCCCTCGACGCCCAAGCCGCCCGCCGCAGTCGCGCCCCGTCCCGAGGAGGACGCGGCGCCCAAACCGGACGCGGTCCTCGCCGGTGCGCCGGGGGACGCGGCCGGCGGGCCGGGCGGCGTCGGCCCCAACGGCGCCCGCTTCGGCCGGTTCAACCGCACCTGACGTCTTTCGCAGTCAGCCGACCGCCCGCCTCAGCGCCACGCTGATGGCGAAGATCGCCACGGTGATCAGGCCGGCCACGATCGTCCCCACCAGCACGGCCACGCCGAGCAACCCCAACGCAGAACGGACGCGGTGCGACCGTTCGACGACGACGGGCTGCGCCCTTGGCGGGGCGGGACGGGCTCCCGTGCGCGGGGCACCGGGGCCCGGGGCCCGTCCCGGGG
>DATLFN010000116.1 GCA_035540975.1 Acidimicrobiales bacterium | reverse complement strand
TCGGTGCGTGCCGGCGGCGGCGGTCGGCGCCCGATCGCCGGCCAGGGCACCCTGCCCTTCAGGCCGTGCTCAGGGCTAGTGCCGCGTCAGGCAACCTTGGCCTTGCAGATCCACCACCGTGGAGTCGCGATGGCGCACGCTGATCTCCCGCTCAGATCGGTCGAGGTCAGGAGGTGGTGGTGTCCAGGGAGAGGCTTCGGGTCCGGGAGCTCTCGAACGACGAAGGCAACCGGCTGCTGCGGATCGTGCGCCGCAGCTCGGGGTCGGTGGTGACGTGGCGGCGGGCGCAGATGGTGCTGTTGTCGGCCCAGGGGATGGATGTCGAGCAGATCGCCAAGGTGGCGTTCACCAGCGCAGACCGGGTGAGCGACGTGATCAACAACTTCAACGACGACGGCTTCGACTCGCTGTACCCGAAGTACTCGGGCGGCCGGCCGCCGACGTTCACGCTCCCCCAGCGCCAGCAGATCAAGAAGATCGCCCCGTCCCGGCCCGTCGACCACGGCCTGCCGTTCTCGACGTGGAGCCTGACCAAGCTGGCCGAGTTTCTGGTGGCTGAGGGGGTGGTCGACGACATCAGCCACGAGGGCCTGCGGGACCTGCTCCGTAAGAAGGCGTCTCCTTTCAGGTGATCAAAACGTTCAAGCAGTCCAACGATCCCGACTACGAGGCCAAGAAGAACCGGGTGCTCGAGCTCTACGACATCGCCGACGGCAAGGCCGAGCCGGGCCCCGGCGACCCGGCGGTCATCATTTGCATGGACGAGTTCGGGCCGCTGAACCTGCTGCCCCGGCCAGGGAAGCAGTGGGCGCCGGTGGCGTCGCGCAAGGACAAGGGCTCGCCCGCCTCACCCCGCCGGCGCCGGCGGCGGGCGACCTACAAGCGCACTCAGGGGGTGCGCCACCTCATGGCGGCGCTCGACCTGCGAACCGACAAGATGTACGGCCACGTCAAGGCTAAGAAGAATCGCACCACCTTCTTGGCCTTCTGCCGCTACCTGCGATCGCTGTATCCGCCTGATGTGCGCATCGCCATCGTCCTCGACAACTTCAGCCCCCACCTGTCTACGAAGAAGGACCAGCGGGTCGGGACGTGGGCGGAGGCGA
Source organism: Acidimicrobiales bacterium (assembly GCA_035540975.1). NCBI lineage: Bacteria > Bacillati > Actinomycetota > Acidimicrobiia > Acidimicrobiales > Acidimicrobiales bacterium. Next base: position 7,787 of record DATLFN010000116.1, on the reverse strand, counting down.
ACAACGCCGAGCTGGCCTACGTGCCCACCAACGCGTCGTTCCTCAACCGCATCGAGTGCCAGTTCACGGCTCTGCGCTACTTCGCCCTGGACGGAACCGACCACCGCTCCCACGAGGAGCAGAACTCGATGATCCGCCGCTACATCGCGTGGCGCAACCGGCACACCGACAATGAGAAACTTCGTGCAATTTCGATCCGCGCAAACGTTGCCTGACGCGGCACTAGCTTCTTCCCCGGTGAGCGGTCCGAGCGACGCGGAACGACGGGACGGCGTCCAGCTCACCAACCTCGATCAGCCGTTGTTCGAGGGCGCCGGGGCGACCAAGAGGGACCTCGTGGAGTACCTGGCGGTCCGTAGGGGGGTGGGCATGAGGGGCGCCTCCTGGGTGTGAGCCGGTGTCCCCCGACTACTGGTGCCGAAGGCCGCCCTATCCGGACGACGGGACCGTCACCGGCTATCCGCCGACGAATCGAATCCGGAGCGCTCCGGCCGCTGCCAGCTCGGCGACTCGACTCAGTACCTGACGGCGACCGGGCGCACGGGTTCTCGGGCGGTCCGCAAGCGCCGAAACGTCCGCGGGGAGAAGACACCACGGAACGCGGAGGGAGACGCGCGAGCGGTACGGGCGTTCCCGCGCGGAGTCGGCGGAGCTCGTCAGCGGCTGCGGCGCCGAGCGTTACCGGGCTCACCTCGCAGGAGTACGCCGGATGCCGGGCGCAGCGGAGACCGCTCGGCTGACGACGTATGCATTCCCCTCGGCGCTATGTGCGGCCACCTCCGCCCGGCCGTTCCTGGCTGCATCCGGATCTGCTAACGCAATAGGAGCTTTTGTCATCTATGAGGGCGCGCAGCGCGTCGGCGCCCTCAGCAACGTGACGCCTGGCGTGGCCTCAGCCGAGCTCAGCCGGGCGTCCGTTGCCGCGTCCCAGGGAGCCCATCGCGCCCGCCGCCACCGAGGAGGCGGACTTCCCGGGCCCCCCGACCCAACCGACGCCGCCGGCGGCGACACACCGGTCGTTGACCGTGCCGAAGCGGTTGCCCGACCACACGATCCGACTGCAGCCGCCCATGTCGGCGCCGTCGGTGCCGGCGTAGTTCGCCGACGGCCCGAACATGGCGTTGACCTCGCCGGCGCGGGCCCCGTTGCGGCGACCCTCGTTGGCGAGGATGAGGGGTGCCGGCCCCCGGGGGTCACCGGAACCGGCGACGTGCAGGCCGTCCAGCCCGTTGTTGTTCACGACGTTGTGGCGGATCACGGTTCCCCAGAAGCCTGGCCCGCGGGTGTCCAGCATGATGCCGCCGCCGAGGTTGGCGGAGGACGTGTTGAACTCGACGAGCGTGTCGTGCGGCCCGTTCATCTCCTCCGCCCCGGAGTGATGAAGCATGATGCCGTGCAGCTGGCGGTCGAGGCCGGCGTTGGCCGCTCCGGTGCCGGAGACGTGGTTCCGACGGATCACGTTGTAGCCGTTCGAGGGGCCGAATGCGGCGATCACGCCGTGCACCATGATGCCGGCCAGGCCGCTGTTCCTCACGTGGTTGCCCTCGACGAGGTTGTCGTCGGCGCCCGGTCCCTCGACGCGGATGCCGACGTCCTGGATGAGGCGCCCCCGGGGCTCCGGGGCGGGCTGGCCCTGACCGATCCCGCCGCAGATGCTGTTGCCCACGACGTCGATGGGATTCGGGTCGGTGCCGGGCGCCTTGTTCACCACGTTGTTGTCCACGGTCCGGTTGTTCACCACCACGTTTCCGTCGGAGAAGCCGACCAGGGAGATCCCGGAGAACGGCCCGTTGTGGCGGGCGACGTTCTCCCTCAGCACGTTGCCGTTCGAGTTGAACACCGAGATGCCGTCGCCGAACCAGCAGAACGGCCCCGTCACGGGGTCGATGTCCTCGAGCAGGACGTCCCGCCCCGTCACCATCCGGTAGTTGACGTTGTCGGCGGCGGTGATCCGGCGGACGGTGTTGCTGCCCCCGCCCATGATGACCACGCCGGCGTCGAACCCTCTCACCGTCCCGTTGACCACGGCGGCGCCGCTCACCCGCCGCAGCAGGATCCCTGGCTGGTCCCGTCCGAAGGGCCCGAGATCGCCGTTCGAGCGGGCGTCGGTGTCGCCCCTCACCTCATGGCCGCCGAGGTCGAGGGTGACCCCGTCGGCCGCGACCACGAGACCGATGCCGGGGCAGGGCCCGACATCGGCGGTGAGCCGGGTGTCGGCCGTGATCACCGTCCCGCAGGCCACCGTCGCAGCCGTTGCCGGCTCGACGAGGAACGTGCTCAGCGTTATGGACGCCACGCCGGCCGTCATCACCATCCGGCGAGCGAACCGCACCTCGTGCCGCGACAACGCGAGACCAGACACCACGACTCCCCCTCACCGCCAGCACGCGCCGGACGCCGACGGAGTATACGCAGAGCTTCTAGTCCTGTCAGTATGTGTCGAAGCGCTACCGACCCGCCGACAGGCGCGTGTCGGGTCGCCGCCCGCCTACGTCCGACGCCGCCTCCGGGACACGGCGCTGATGGCGACGCCGGCGGGGCCGGAGCCGGGCCAGCCAGCACCTGGGGGCGCGAGCAGCCGGGACAACTGGCGCGCCGCGGCCGCCACGAGCTCGGCGACGCCGGGCGACCCCGCCCGGCCCGGCGATTGGTCACCCGAGACGATGCGATGCGCACGGAGAGAGGACCAGCTCAGCTCGATGCGCGACCGCGCTCGCTGGCGTCGACCGTGCCTACTCCTGGTCCGAGGCTTCGATCCCTCCGCCGGTCGGCGAGCTGGTCAAGGTCGCGCACCCGCACATGGCGCACGTCGCGGTGCCCGCGGCTCCCGGGGGCCAGGACGAAGGGCACCTCGGTGTCGTTCAGCCATCGCCACAACGTCGCCGCGCCAACACCAACGCGGGCCGCTCCCTGGTCGATCGTCAGCAGCTCCTCCCCGGCGTCAGCGGCGACGGGAACGCTTCTGCTCTCCCGGCGCCGTACCGGCGCCCGCTGGCCCTCGATCCACGCCTCCAGGTCCGCGGTGCGAAAGCGGAGCTCGCCGCCGCAGCGCACGACGCGCAGGCGGCGCTCATGGACGGCATCCCACAGCAGGCCCGCCCCCACGCCCATGGCGACCACCGCGTCGGCAACGCTCAGCGTGCCAGCTGACGGCGCCTTCTCGGCGTACCTGGACGGCGTGCGCGGGCTGATCCTGCCCGAGTTGGAGGGCCGGCCCCTGTCGGTCATCCGGGTCCATCGGGCCCACGAAGCGTTCATGCAGAAGAACGTCCCGAAGTACACACCGGCCTGGGTGCCCACGGTGAAGGTCTGGGCCGAGACGTCCAAGCGGGAGGTGTCCTATGCCCTGTGCAACGACCGTCGAACGCTCTTGTGGTTCGCCAACCAGCGGGCCGTGGAGTATCACCCGGCCCTGGCGCGGGCCGACCGACCGGACCGGACCACCTACCTCGTCGTCGACCTCGACACACCCGACGCCGCCAGCTTTCCCATGGCCGTGCGGGCCGCCCACCTGGTCCGCCGGGCGCTGGCCGAGGCGCTGGGGGGCGCCGTCAAGACCAGTGGGGCCAAGGGCGTCCACGTGTTCGTCCCCGTCGGCGACACGGTGTCCGCCGAGGAAGCAGCGCTGGCCACCCGGGCGATCGCCGCTCGGGCTGCTCGGCTCGATCCCGCGGTGGCCACCACCGCGTTCATGAAGCAGGACCGGGAGGGGAAGGTCTTCGTCGATGCCACCCGGGTCGCCGGGGCGACCGTCGTCTCGGCCTACAGCCCCCGTGCCCGTCCCGGTGTCCCCGTCTCGTTCCCCGTCGCCTGGGACGCCCTCGATGGCGTTGCGCCGGAGGACTTCACCGTGCACACGGCACGCCGGCACGTGGGGGATCGCAACCCGTGGGCCGAACACATGCCCCCACCGCAGCGGGTGAGCGACGACCTCGTCGAAGAGGGCCGAGCCATCCCCGCCGGCCGGGTGGAGGCGATGCACGAGGGCAGGCGCAGGGCCCGAGCCCGCCGGGACGAGTGAGCCTCGTCCCGGCGACCCGGCGACGAGGCGCCGATCGGGCGCCTTGTGTCGTCCCGGCGAGACGGATCACCCAGCGTGCGTTCCCCGCGGGTCTCGCCGGATCCGCGGTGGGCGCAAGGGCCTCGGCGCCAGCGGCCGGCGACCGGGATCGAGGCGGCGTGGTGCCCGCGGGCCGCCTCACGGTCGGCCCGCCACCTGCTCGATTATGTGGAGGAAGCTCTCCGGGTCGAGGGTCGCCCTGGTGGCGCCCACCCCGTCGAGGTTGTCGAGGCTCAGGAGCGGTTCGATGTCGTCCTCGTCGACCGCACCCCCGTAGAGCACGACGGGGTCCGGCGTGCCGAGTCGGACGAGCGCCCCCTTGAGGTGGTCGACGGCCCGTCGGACGCGGTCAGGGGGCGCCGGTTCCCGGCCGCCGATCGCCCACGCCGGCTCGTAGACGACGAGCAAGGGCTGCGTCGCCGGGTCGGCGCGCGCCAGCGCCCGCCCCAACCGCTCGTGCGCCGCCTGGCGGGGGTCGTCGCCCACCTCGTCCTCGCCGACGAACACGATGGGGACGAGGCCGGCTCCCGCGACGGCAGCCACCTTGGCGGCGATCTGCTCGTCCGTCTCGCCGGCGGCGCGCCGCTCGCTGTGGCCGACCATGACGTACTCCACCAGCCCGCGCAGCATGGAGGTCGAGATCTCCCCCGTGTACGGGCCACGCGGCTCCCAGTGGCAGTTCTGCGCGCCCAGCCGCACGACGCGATCGTCGGCCAGCCCTCGCAGCGCCGCCAGGGCGACGAACGGTGGGCACACGATGACGCGGGGCAGGGTGGACTCGGCGGCGAGCCGGTCGGCGAGACGGGCCTGGACGCCGGCGAGCACCGAACGGGCCTCGTCCACCGTCGGGTACATCTTCCAGTTGGCGAGGACGTACCGCATCGTCCCGGCGACGTCCCTCGAGCGCTGCGTCAGTCGGTGCCGACCACGGGCACGGGGCGCACCCAGCGGCGCTCCACCGCTGCGGTCCGGACGGCGTCGTAGACGGACTGCACCCGCAGGGCCTCCTCCAGGGAGGGATCGGGAGGGGCGTCGTCCCGGATGGCGGCCGCGAAGTTGCGGGCGAGCCGCTCGAATGCGGTTGCCGGGCTGTCGTCGAGCGGGCCTTCGCACCGCAGCTCCTCGCCCGCCCGTCCCCACCAGACCCGGCGGTCGGCGTCCAGGCGGACCGAGCCCCGGTCGCCGTGGAGCTCGATGACATCGCCCCGGTCGTGGCGGGCGGTCGCCACCAGGCTCACCACGCCGAGGCCGCCTCCTTCGAAGCGGAGCAGGATGCCATAGGCGTCCTCGGCGGTGACGGGGAGGAGGTCGTCGCCTCCCGAGGTGCGCACGGGCACGCCGACCTCGGTGGCCGCCGCCACGGCCTCGACGGGTGGGAGCAAGTGCAGCAGCAGGTCGAGGTCGTGGACGCCGTAACCCTGGAGCCGGCCGCCCCCCATGGTGGCGTCGTGGACCCAGGTGTGTGGGCGGGTGTAGGGGTCGGCGTGGTCGGCGAACACGAGCGACGCCGACACCATGCGTGGACGCCCGAGCACCTCGCGGGCGCGTTCGACGAGGCGACGACGGGTGTCCTTGAGCCGCAGCTCGTAGCCGACGGCCCCCACCACGCCGGCGTGGCGGACCGCGGCGACGATGTGCTGCGCCTCGGCGAGGTTGCCGGCGAGGGGCTTCTCGCACAACACGTGGAGTCCTCGGCGCGCTGCGGCCACGGCGAACCGCACGTGGGTGAACACCGGCGTGGCGACGTGGACGGCCTCGAGGCCCGGGAACGACAGCAGCTCGTCGTAGTCCGCCGTCCCGAGCGCGAGACCGTTGCCCCGGGCCAGTTCCCGTGCCCGCTCGGGACGTCGGGACCACACCGCCACCGGCTCGAAGTCCTCCAGCTGCTGGTAGGCGGGCAGCGCGACCTTGGCGCCGTAGCCGGCTCCGACGACCGCGATCCTGACGGGTTCGCCCATTCTGTGACCTCCGGCGCAGACGCTACCGAAGCACAGCCGCCTGCGTGTGGGGGTGTGCGGGCCGGTCGGTGTTGCCGTTCGCCGCTCACCGTTGTCGGTCGACCTCCGTGAAGCGTACGCAGGGACGGAGCAGCCTCATGCGTGCACCGGTCCCCGGCGGCCCCGCCGCCTCGATCATCTCCGTGCGATACCGGGGCGACACCACGTGGCCAGCGCTGCCGGGTGCGAAGACGGTAGGGAACCGTCACCGTGGTTTGCGTCTGACTTCGCCGCGGAGGATCCCCCGAGAAATGACCCAAGGCTGAGAGGCTCCTCGGCTTCACCGAGAGGAGCACGCAGTGCCGCAGACGACTGGCCGACGGTCACCGAAGAAGCTGTCGGCGGAGACCAAGTGGGAGATCTTCCTGCAGGTGACGACGGGCGAGACCACCCAGGCCGACGCCGCCCGCCGGTGGGGCGTGGACGTGTCGACGATCATCGGCATCCGCCGCACCGTGAAAGACGCCGCCCTGGCTGCCCTGGCCCGCCCCGGGACGGCCGGCCAAGGAGCGGGACTGGCAGCTGGAGGCGGCCCGGGCCGAGATCGGCCAGCTGACCGAGGCCATCAAGGCCCAGGCCATCGAGCTGGCCGTGGCCAGGGGAAAAGCCGTCTGGGGCTGACCGGACCCCTCCCGGCGCGGGTCCCCGCCGAGGTCAAGGAGCTGGTCCTCAAGAGCGTCGACGAGGCGGTGGCGCACGGCTTCGTGCACCACTGGGTCTGCTCGCTGTGGGGTGTCTCCGACGACCGGGTGCACCGCTGGCGGGCCCGCAGGCTCCAGATGGGCACCCTGGTGGACCGCTCGCCCGGGGGCTCCCCCGTCCACGGCCTGGTGCCGGCCGAGGTGAAGGCCATCCTGGCGGTGGCCGAGCAGTGGGGACCGGTCGACCGCAGCCACCGCAAGCTGGCCCATCGGGGCTCCTACACCGGCACCGTGTGGGTGTCGCCGTCCACGTTCCGGCGCGTTCTGGCTGCTCACGGCCTCGTCCTGCCCGAGCCACCGATGCGCACGCCGAGCACCCGCAAGCCCTGGCCGGACTGGTTGGTGTGGGAGCCGAACCGGATCTGGATCTGGGACGTGACGCATTTCACCCGGGCCCGGCGGGCGGTGTTCGCCATCGTCGACATGGTGAGCCGGCGCTGGATCGACACCCTGGTCAGCGTCGAGGAGACGGCCTCGCAGGTGGTGGTGGTCTTCGAACACGCCCTGGAGGCCGAGGGCCTGCTCGCCCACCTCACCGACGAGCGCCTCGACCTCGACCCCGACGACCCCCGCCGGCCCATCCTGCTCGCCGTGTCGGACAACGGGCCGCAGATGACGGCGCACGACACCCGGGCGTTCATGGCCCTCATGGCGATCGCCCAGCACCACGGCCGCCCGCACACACCCACCGACCAGGCATGGATCGAGAGCTTCTTCGGCCACATCAAGACGGAGTGGCCCCACCTCGAGGACATCGCCGATCCCGTCGTGCTGGAGAGCGAGCTCGCCCGGGTGCGGGTCGAGTACAACACCGTCCGCCTGCACGAGGCCATCGGCTACGTCACGCCCGACGACGAGCACCACGGGCGTGGCGAAGCGATCCGCGAGGCCCGCCGGCAGGGTCTCGCCCGAGCCCGGGAGGAAAGGCTCGCCTACCATCGCCGGACCGACACTGACCACCCCGAGGAGACCTCGTGACTTGGTTCATTTCCAAGCCGATCTCCGCGGTTAAGTCAGACACACCTCAAC
>DATLFN010000115.1 GCA_035540975.1 Acidimicrobiales bacterium | reverse complement strand
GTTCAAGTCCCCCCTCGCCCACCGAGGAGCGACCGGCGGGTGCGGCGGTCGGAGGCCGCGAGTCGTCGTCGGGCTTCGTTTTTCGGAGCCGGGCGCGCCGCATTGTGGCGGCGTCGCTCAGGTGCGGGCGACCAGGGGGACGAGGACCTCCTCGCCCGTCTCCTCGTCGACGGCGATGCCGTACCCGCACAGCTCGGCGAGCAGCGCCCGCCCCTCGTCCGGACCGGTGGCGATGAGCTGGTCCTCGTCGTGCAGCACGACGTCCTTGCGGGGGCGGTACAGGTAGCGCCCGCCCCGGCGGATGGCCAGCAGGTAGAAGCCGGTCTCGGTCTCCAGGCGCAGGGACCCGAGCGACGCGCCGGCCGCCCGCGACCCCCGCGCCACCGGCACGCGGGCGACGACCTCGTCGGCCTCCCCGAAGGCCAGGGCGAGGATGGGGTGCAGCTCCTCGCCCTGCTCCACCGGCCAGATCATCTGCTGGGCGGCGTCGCCCAGGGACTCGGCGGCCGCCGACAGGTGGAGCAGGCCCCGGAGCGGGGAGGGGTCGGGGGACGTCGACGCGGCGCGCAGCACCCAGGTCTCCAGGCGTTCCTGCATCTCGTCGAGGCGGTCCTCCAGGTGCGTCACCTCGGCCGCCAGGCCGGGGTCGCGCAGCACCACCGCCGAGTAGGCCAGGCCGACGGCCACCTCGGAGATGTTCTTCATCTCGACCACGGCGTCGATGGCCCGGTCGAGGTGGGTCTCGGAATCGGGGGCGGCCGGGGGGATCCAGGGCGACTCGCCGGCCAGCCGGCGCAGGGCGGAGACGCTGCCGCCCGGACCGCGGGCCAGCACCATGTCGTCGGGGAGGAGGACGACGTCGTCGGCCACGTCGGTGTTCCACTCGCCGCGGCGGCGCAGGGCGACGATCCCCATGCCCAGCTCGGTGGGCAGCTCGAGGTCGCCGACGGTGCGGTGCGCCATCTCCGATCCCTCGCGGACGCGGACCTGGTGGCTGACCTCCTCGGCGGCCGACAGGTCGGCGACCAGGGCGGCGGGGATCCCGAGGCGGTGGCTGACGATGCGGCCGATGTCGACGGCGGCCAACCCGATGCGCTCGATGGCGCTCACCACGTCCAGCACGGAGGCCATGGCGTCGGCGTCGCGCGGCGAGCGGGCGGCGACCACGCACATGGTCCGCATGTCGTGGGCGAGGTCGGTGAGCTCGTCGCCCAGCTCGTCGATCTCGGCGACCATGTCGGCCTCGCCGTAGTAGAGGGCGGCGTAGGCGATGTCGACCATGAGCTCGGAGATGTCCTTCGCCTCCGACAGCAGGGTCCTCAGGTTCCGGGGTCTGTCGTCCATCGCTCCGTCGACTCGAGTGGCTCCACGTTAAACGGCTCTACGACAGCCCGAGAAGCGCGATGGCGATCACCAGGGAGAAGGCCCCGACGAAGTCCACCGACGAGCTGACCACCGGGATGCCGTAGGTGTCGGGGTCGACCCCCGTGCGCACGGCCGCGATGGTGCCGTAGTAGGCGACGACGACCACGAACGCGACGGCCACCGCGCCCGCCAGCAGCGACACGAGTGCCATGTCGACGGCGCCCGGGCTCTCGTGCAGCAGCAGCCGGCTGACGAAGTGGGCCCCCACCCCGTTGAACAGGTAGACGGGCAGGGAGAGCAGGAAGACGAGGGCGATGTCGCCCCGGGCCTCCCGTCCCGGCACCGCCCGGGGCGGCACCACGCCGAGCACCAGCTTGGTCGTCAGCCGCCCCGACAGGATCCCACCCAGCGCGCCGGCGCTGCTCAGGTGGGCGGGCACGAGCACGAGGAGGGCGGGCAGCGAGGCGAACGCCGCGAACCGTCGCTCGAGGACGATGCCGGCCATGGCGCTCACCGCTCCGGCCACGGCGAGGATGGGCAGCGACTCGCGCACGATGCGCCGCAGCAGCGCCAGCCTCGACATGACGCCGACGTACAGCGCCGCCGCGGCCACGCCGAGCGCCACCAGTCCCAGCAGTGGCGTGACCACCGTGATCCCGACGAGGAACGTGGCCACGAACAGGGCGGGGAGCGTGAACACGTCGCCCATGGTCGACACCAGCGGCGCGGTCACGTTGTCCAGGTCCCAGCCGTGGCCGACGGCCCGGGAGGTGAGGAGCAGGGCGCCGACCAGGACCAGGGCGGAGGCGATCAGGCCGCCCATCACGGAGATGAGGGCGAGGTCGAGCACCGAGACGGTGCCCTCGATTCCGAGGGCCACGGCCACCGCCTTGGCGATCACGGCGAGGAGGCCGGACATGGTGAGGGTCAGCACCATCACGGCCGCCACGTTCTGGCCGAGGACGTTGGTCCGCCGGAACTTCAGCTCGAAGGTGCCGGCGTGGATGGTGGTGCTGATGCGGTTGCCGAAGGCCCCGAAGATGTTGCCCCGCAGGCCGATGGCCGCCGGCACGAGCACGAGGAGGCCCGGGAGCTCCTCGAAAGTTCCGGTGATCGACCCCAGGAACGCGCCCGCCACCAGGCTCGTCGTGCTGTTGAGGCCGAGGGCGATCAGGCTCTGGCGGACCGCCTCGGCGCCGGGGCCCAGCAGCCCGCTGAGACGGCGGGCCAGCCAGCGGACCGGCCGCGGCCGGCGGGCCGCCAGGTCGGCGACCTGCTGGGCGCTAGCGCGTGCGCCGGCCCGGGCGCGGGCGGGGACCTGGCGGGCCCGGCGGGCCCGGCGGGTGGGCGACGAGGGGCGCGCCACGACTGGGAGGCTCCCTCACGACCATGTCCGGATCATACGGGGCCGCGGGCCGGGCCGACCGTGTTTCCGGCCTGCCGGGCGACGGTCGACCGTCGAGGTGATTGGCGTAGCGTGGCCGGAGATGGCCCTCAGCCCCCGACGCCGCGGTCGGCGCCGGCCGCGCTGGCTGCTCGTCGGCGTCGTGGCGACGGCGGTCGTGCTCATCGTCAACGGCGCGTTCTCCAGCTCCGAGAGCCCGTCCTTCCGGCTGGCCCAGCTCGCCTACCTCGACGAGGTGCGGCCCGAGGTCGACCGTTCGACGGCCCAGGGCGCGGCGATCGACGAGATCCGCGGCGAGGCGCTGACCCTGGGCAGCCAGGGCGTCAGCCGCCGCCTGGCGCGCGTCTCACGCGAGGCCGAGGCGGTGCTGGCGGCGGTGCAGGACGCCGACCCACCCGAGGTGCTCGAGACCTCGCACACCATGCTGGTCGCCACCGTCGCCATCAGGGCAAGGGTCGCTGCCGCCGTCGAGGAGGGGATGCGCCTCGCCTTCTCGGACGGGCCGCCCGAGCCCGCCGTCGACGCCCTGGCGGCGGCGGGCGAGGAGATGGTGGCCGCCGACCGTACCTACGCGGTGTTCGTCGACGCCCTGCCCCGGCCCGAGGGGGTGATCGCGCCGCTCCTGCCGGCGTCGGTGTGGGCGTCGGACCCCGGCCTGTGGGCGCCGCCGGAGATGGCCGCCTTCGTCGCGTCCATCCGCTCGAGCACGACTCGTACCCCCGTCCACGACGTCGGGGTGCTGGCGGTGACGACCGATCCCGTGGCCGTTGCGACGGAGGGCAACGCCACCGTCCTCCCGCTGGTGCGCACCCTGCGCCTCGACGTCGTGGTCGCCAACACCGGCAACTCGGCGGAGAAGGGCGTCCCCGTCGTCGCCACGCTCATCGGCCCCGCCGGTGAGGTGGACACGGCCCGGGACTTCGTCGACCTCGAGCCCGGCCAGCGACGGTCCGTGCCCCTCGGCGGCCTGCGTCCCGTCCCGGGCGGTCCGTCGACGTTGACGGTCATCGTCGGCCCCGTCGAGGGCGAGTCGTCCATCCCCGACAACGAGCGGTCGGTTGGCCTGGTGATGCGCGGGTAGGAACGGGGCCGGGCACGGGCGTCGGGGGTAAAGGCACCCTCCGGCGCGCCCGATACCTAACCGACAAGCGCCAAACGGAGCGTCGGTCGTCCCATCGGAGGTGGTGGCCCGAGAGCCACGCCGTCCGATGTGGCCGGTCTGGCCGTCGCCCCGGCGCAGGGAGGGGATGGGCGGATGGCTGGTACCGAGGTCGGGACGCCAAGGACGGCGAAACGGTGGGCGGTGCTGGCGATCGCCGCCACGATGGTCGTTCCCGCCGCCGCCGATGCCGCGCCCAAGAACGGGGGCAGCAGCTGCAACGGCCGCAAGAGCACCTGCCCGGCAGCCGACACGGCGGCGCCGGTCGTCGGGTGGACGGCGCCGACGGGCGGCGCCTCCACGCCCGGGTCGTTCACGGCGTCGGGGACGGCATCCGACACCGGGGGGATCGCCCGCGTCGAGGTGAGCGTCGACGGCGGCGCCTTCGCCCTGGCCGTGGGGACGACGTCATGGTCGGCGCCGGTCGACGGTCTGCAGCCCGGCTCCCACACCCTGGTGGCCCGGGCGACCGATTCGGCCGGCAATGCGGCCTCGGCGACGGTCGACGTCACGGTGCCCGCTCCCGACGAGGCACCCACCGTGGCCATCACCTCCCCGGCCGACTCTTCGACGGTCTCCGGCGTGGTGGACCTGGCCGGCAAGGCGTCCGACGACGTCGGGCTGGTGGCCGTGGAGATCCAGGTCGACGGCGGCGCTTTCGTGGCCGCCTCGGGCACCACGGCGTGGTCGCATCGGTGGGACAGCGCCGCCTACGCCGCCGGGAACCACATCATCACGGCGCGGGCGACCGACTCGGCCGGCAACGTGTCGGCGTCGTCGATCACCGTCACGGTGGCGGCCGACGGTGCCGGCACGGCCATCCAGGACCCGAACGCCCGCTACGACCTCTACCCGCTGGGCCGCACCCGGCTGCCGACGTGGGGGTCGCTGACGGGCGTGCTCTACACCGAGGTGGTGACCAACCGTCGCGCCGTGTGGTTCCGGGACGCCGCCACCGGCACGTCGAGCTACGTGGACCTGCCGTCGGACGCCCTGACCGGGTGGAGCGCGGCGGCTGCGCAGATGGCCTCGGCCACCGAGCTGTGGGTGTTCGGCGGCCAGGGCCCCATGACCCTGCGGCGCTACCAGCTCTCCGGCTCGCCGGTGCCGACGTCGGCGACGCTCCTGGAGAGCCGCTCCTTCGGCGACACCGACAGCCGGCCCGGCGACCTCGTCGTGCTGGCCAGCGGCGGCATCGTGGCCGCCTGGCACCAGCAGGGCGCCACCGGGCCCGAGGGGCAGCACGTCGCGTACCGCAGCCCCGCGGGCGAGTGGAGCGCTCTGCCGGCGCTCACCTTCATGTCGACCCGCTCGAGTGACCAGGTCCTGGCCCAGCACCCGGCCGACCGGAGCGTCTGGCTGTTCTCGAACCCCGACGCCTGGGGCGCCGTCGGCGCTGCTCGCCTCGTCGAGGCCGACGGCACGCTGGCCGTCGACTGGACTGACGGGTTGTTCATCTACTCGAGCCGGGTCGGCGTCTACGGCTCGGACCCGGAGAACCCGAATCTGGCGGCGGCCGCCGACCCCGGCACGGGCACCATCGCCCTCGCCTACCAGAGCGCCGACCGCAAGTACTTCTCGGACGGCAGCCGCACCGTGGTCGGCAGCCGGATCGCCGTGGCCCGGGTCGGGGCCGACCGCAGCCTGGCGTTCGTGCTCGGCGACGAGTACGCCGAGCGGGTGTCCGACGTCGGGCTGGTCGTCGCCGGTGGCGACACGTGGATCACCTACCGCCCGGTGGACGAGGCGACCCTGACCTGGGTCGGCGTCGCCGCCGCCCGGGAGCGGGGCGGGACGTGGGATGTCGCCCTCGACTTGGGCGCCGGGACGGGCGATCCGGTCGCGTACGGGACAGGCCGGGCCGAGGTCTCCACGCGCATGGTGGACGGGCGGATCCACCTGTTCTCGCTGTAGGCCGGGACGCGCCGAGGGGGCCGGCTGGCGGCCGGCCCCCTCGACGGTGATGCCCGAGCCCGCTAGGCGTTCGGTCCTCGGGCGAAGTACTCGATGCTCACCTTCACCCGGTCACGCTCGTCGTTGTCGAGCAGCCGGCTGCCGCTGCAGCTCGAGGTGGCCGCCGCGGTGACGTCCGAGCCGGTCGGGTCGCAGCCGTGCCCGATGGCGGCGAGCGTCGACGAGTTCGTGGCGTTGCCGTTGTTGTCGGGGCTGGGCCCGGCGACGTTCCCCTTGCACTGGAACGTCCACGCCTCGGTGGGAGACAGGACCTTGTCGTCGCCGGTGTCGCCGCTCACGTAGGCGAGCGCCGTGTTGTCGCAGAGCTGGCCGGTCTCGAAGGTGATGACGCTCTCGCGGGATGCCGGAGTGGGCGGGGTCAGCGGCGCATCACCGTCGTTGGTCTCCACGAAGGTGTAGGTCACCACCGCCGAGGCGGTCACGTCCAGCTTGGTCGACGGGGCGATGACGGTGACGGGCGCGCTCTTCTGCTCGTCGGCGTCGCAGTAGCGGCCGGGCGTGCCCGTCGCGCCGGGGACGTTCGTGCACGACGGCGTCGTCCAGGTGACGACGCGAGCCCTCGACGTGCCCTTCAGCACCGTCCCCGTCCCCGTGAAGGTGAGCGTGAAGCTCTCGTCGGGGGCGGTCACCGTGCAGGTGTAGGTCCAGGTCTCCCCCTTCTCCAGCAGGTCGTCCTGGTCGCCGCCGGTCTTAGTGGGTGTCGCGGCGAGCCCGGTATTGCAGGCGGTGGCCTCGGCCGTCGTCGCCCCCGCGCCGGGAGTGGCGGTGACGGCGACGTCGGCGAGGGCGAGCGAGGCGTCGAATCCGGCCGGCGCGGTCCCGTCGTTGGTCTCTACGACCGTGTAGGTGATGGTGTCGCCCTGCTTGACGGTGTCCGGGCTGCGGGTGACCGTGAGGTTCGTGCCCGGGATGATCGTCACCGACTTGGCGCTGTCCTGCTCGTCGGCGTCGCACACGGCGGTGGTCGGGGCCGGGAACGGCAGGGCGGCGGTGCCGCAGACGGTCACGTCGCCGAAGGCGGACGTGCCGTGGCCCACGGCCCTGATCGTGGTGGTGCCCGCCGCCGCCAGGGCCGGGACCGTGCAGGTGAAGGTGGCGGTGGCGCCGGTGGCCAGCGTGGCGACAGAGGCAGGCGACAGCGTCGAGTTGCAGACGGCGTTGTCGGTCACGACGTAGACGTTCGTCAGGGCGACGTTGCCGTCGTTCTTCTCCCGGAACGTGTAGGTGACGGTGTCGGGGTTCGACGCGCCGCCGACGACCACCTCGGGGCTGGTGAGCGTCGGCGTCGCCAGGCCGGTCATGGTGGTGGACGGGCGGCACGTCGGGAACGACCCGCGGGAGAAGTCGTGGATGGTCGACGTGGGGCTGGTCGAGCTGCGGGTGTTGGCCACGAAGGTGGCGAAGCAGCCGCTCACCTGGGCCACGGGCACCCGCACGAACCCCTCGTAGAAGGCGTTGACGTCGAGCCCCCCGCCGTTCTTGTCCGGCGACGGCCAGGGCTTGTCGGGGCCGGTGGCGATCTCGGCGGTGTTCACGATGCCACAGGCGCTGTGCGAACCGGCCGGCGCGCACAGAGCGCCCGTCACCAGCGGGGTGTCCACGTCGAGGAACCCGTTGGCGCCGCCCTTCCACAGGTACGCCGTGACGGAGGCCTGGGTCCCGCCGTTGCTGAAGCCGGCGGCGACGAAGATGTCGCCGTCCTTGTGGTTGCCGGTGAAGGCGGGGGCCTTGCCGCCGCTGGTCTTCTCGCAGTCGACCGAGCCGTCCTTCAGGAACCAGAACCCCATGGCACCGTCGCCCTCGGTGGCGGCCCGCTCGATGCCGAAGAAGAGCAGCTGGTCGCCGGCGGCGAAGGTGCTGGTGGCCGCCGGGACCTCGTAGATGGTGCTGTAGGCGTTGACGATGTCGAACTTGCCGCCCAGGTTGTTGGAGTCGGTGCACGACCACCCGGAGACGTCGAGGGTGTCCTTGCTCCCCCCGGTGAAGGTGCTGGTGTCCGGGAAGGCGTGGTCGGCGTCGAACCCGGAGTCGACGAAGCTCGCCGGCAGGGGCGTGAGGCGTGCCCCCGCCGAATTGAAGAAGGTCGTCCAGTCGAACGGGGAGCCCGCGGGGCTGTCCGCCGTGTTCCCGTCGAGCTCGAAGACGTTGGCGTGGGTGGCTCCCGCCAGGTTGGGCACGAGCGCGGCGCCGAGCACCAACGCCGTGGCGGCACCCGCCCATCGCCCGACGCTGCCCAGCCCCCTCGACCTCTGCCGACCTGCCTTGGCCATCGCCAGCCCCCTCTGCGCTCGTTGGGGACCTTCGCCGCAGACCAGAGCGCGCGCGACCATCTGGCAGCGCCGCCGTCGCCGGGCTTAGCCTCGACCCCCAAGGATGTCCGTAGGTCAAATGACCTACGGGCCAACCAATAGACGATCCCGTGCGGGATTTCTAGGGGCCAAAGACCTGGTCCACTTGGGGCGGGACGGAGAATGGCCCGATTTCTCGTTTGGGCGACGCCTTGATCGCCCGGAGCGATCTCCCGCTACGTCCCGCGCGGTCAGCCGGCCTCGCCGCCGCCGTCTCGGCGTTCCGGCGGTGCCTGCCGGCGCACCTCCGCCTCCGCCCGGAACACCACCTCGCGCAGCGGCAGGCCGGTGCGACGGGCGATGCGGGCGGCGTCGTCGTGCTCGACCTTGACCCGGCCCGGGCTCACCTTGATCCGCACCGGGACCCCCTCCACGTCGACGGCGAGCTCCCGGCGTGACCGGGGCCAGCGCTCCATGGTCGTCCCCCGCACGCCGAGCGAACCGGTCTCGGCTGTCAGCACGCCGGCGACCTGGGCGGCGAGCGCCGGGTCGCACAGCGCGCTCACGGTGTGTGCCGGCCGTCCCTTCTTCATCACGATCGGGGTGATCCACGCGTCATGGGCGCCGGCCTCGAGCAGCACGGCGACGGCGTGGGCCAGCGTCTCGCCGGTCGCGTCGTCAACGTTGGCTTCTAGCAGGACCACGGGTTGCCCGGGGGTCGTGTGGCCGGACGCCGGCGTCTCTTCTGCCGTGCCGATGACGACCTGCGTGGCGTTGGGAAGGTCGCTCAGCTCGCGCGACCCGGCGCCGAAGCCGGTGGCGACGACCGTCATGGGCGGTAGCGGCCCGTAACCCGACGTGAGCGCGGCGAGCAGGGCGGCGCCCGTCGGCGTGGTCAGCTCGACGCTCACCTCGCGTCCGTACGTCGGCGCTCCGCGGAGAAGCTCGACCACGGCCGGCGCCGGGTTCGGCAGCCACCCGTGGGCGCTGCGGACCATCCCGGTGCCCGTGGCAACGGCGCTGGCGTACACGATGTCCACGGCGAGCAGTTCGAGGGCGGAGCACGTGCCGACCACGTCGACGATGGCGTCGATCCCCCCCACCTCGTGGAAGTGCACCTGCGACGGGTGGCGGCGGTGCAGGCGGCCCTCCACCTCGGCGAGTGCCGCGAAGGTGGCGAGCGACCGCTCCCGCACCCGGGCGGGCAGTCGCGCCTCCTCGATCATCGCCTGGATGTGGCCGTGGGTGCGGACCACGGCCGAGTCCTCGGCCCGGACCTCGACCTTGGTGGCCGCGATGCCCGACCGCTGGACGGGATGCGCTTCCACCGCCCAGCCCGAGAACGGGAGGCGCCGCAGCAGCGCCCGCACCTCCTCGAGGTCGGCGCCGGCGTCGATGAGGCTGCCGAGGGCCATGTCGCCGGCGATCCCGGCGAAGCAGTGGAACCACGCGATCGTCGTCATCAGCGGAACATCCGGGCCACCGCGCACGCGGCACCGAACCCGTTGTCGATGCCGACCACGGTCACGCCGGCCGCGCACGACGACAGCATCCCGAGCAACGCGGTGATGCCCTCGAAGGAGGCTCCGTACCCGGCGCTCGTCGGCACGGCCACCACCGGGGCGGCGGCGATGCCCCCGACGACGCTCGGGAGAGCGCCTTCCATGCCGGCCACCACGACGATGGCATCGGCCTCGGCGAGGTCGTCGACCGTCGCCAGGAGCCGGTGGACGCCGGCCACGCCGCAGTCGGCCAGCAGCTGGGGGCGGAAACCGTTGGCGGTCAGCGTGGTGACGCACTCGTCGGCCACCGGGAGGTCGGCGGTGCCGGCCGTCACCACGAGGATGCGCCCGGGTCGCTCGGCGGCGGGGCGCCACACCACCATGCGCCCTCGTCGCTCTCCGCCCGGGTTGCGCTCGAGCGCGGCGGCCGCCTGGGCGTCGTCGGTGCGGGTGAGCAGGACGGGCGACGAGCCGGGCTGGGCCAGCAGCTCCGCCACGATCTCGGCGCAGTGCGCCGGCGTCTTCCCCGGTGCGTACACCGCCTCGGCGAGCCCCTGGCGCAGGGCGCGGTGGTGGTCGACCCGGGCGAAGCCGAGGTCGGCGAACGGCAGGCGCCGGAGACGGGCCACCGCGTCGTCGGGCGCGAGGTCGCCGGAGCGGACGTCGTCGAGCAGCCGGCGGAGGGTGGCCTCGTCCATTGTCCCGTCCAGTATCCGGGAAATCCGGCGGTGCTGTCCTCCTGCGGACCTAACCTTCCGCGATGCCGCGCATCGCCTTCCTCGGGCCGCCGGGCACTTTCACCGAGGAGGCCCTCCTCACCCAGCCCGACCTGGCCGAGGCCGACCTCGTCCCCATGCGTTCCATGCCTGACGTGCTCGCCGCCGCGCAGGCGGGCGACACCGACCTCGGGTTCGTCGCCCTGGAGAACTCCATCGAGGGGACGGTCAACGTCACCCTCGACTCGCTCATCTTCGACAACGACCTGCTGATCCGGCGCGAGGTCGTCCTCCCGGTGAGCCTGGCCCTGCTCGCCCCGCCGGGGACCGCCATTGGGGACATCGAGCGGGTGGTCTCGTTCCCGCATGCCACCGCCCAGTGCCGTAGGTGGTTCGCCCGCCACCTGCCCGGGGTGACGCTGGTGGCGTCGAACTCGACGGCCGAGGCCGCCGAGGCGGTGGGGCACGACCGCCCGCCGGGAACGGCCGCCGTCGGCACCATCCTGGCGGCCAAGCTCTACGGGCTCGACGTGCTGGCGCCGTCCATCGGCGACCATCCCGACAACGCCACCCGCTTCGTGCTCGTCGCCCGCGGCGGCATCCCGCCGGCCACGGGGCACGACAAGACCAGCATCGTGTGCTTCCAGAGCGCCGACCGCCCTGGCAACCTGCACGCCATCCTCGGCCAGTTCGCCGCCCGGAACATTAACCTCACCAAGCTCGAGTCCCGCCCGACCAAGCGCGGTCTCGGCAACTACTGCTTCGTGATCGACCTGGAGGGCCATGTCGACGACGAGGTCGTGGCCGACTGCCTCCGCGACCTCCACTCGCAGCTGGCCGACCTCAAGTTCCTCGGGTCGTACCCGGCGGCGGGCGAGCACGGCCCGGGAATCCGCCGCGACGCCGACGCGGCGTGGAAGGCGGCGGACGCCTGGATCGACGACATCCGCACGCGGATCCTCCCCCCCGGTGAGCCGGGCACGGCGGCGCCGCCCGGCTAGGTACGCTGACCGTCCTCGGAGGGATGGCAGAGCGGCCGAATGCGAGGCTCTTGAAAAGCCTTGGGCGCGAGCCCCGTGGGTTCGAATCCCACTCCCTCCGCCGCAGGTTGAGATGTGTCTGATTCAACGGCGGACATCGGCTTCGAGACGGTGATTCCATTCGTTGGCCGCACCACGTACCTAGCGGGCGTACGCGGCGCTCACCCCGGCCAGGCCTCGACGGGGTACGCCGACGTGGGGACCACGACGGTGGCGGCCAGCTTGTCGTGCCAAGTCTGCTTCTCGGGGTCCCAGAGCATCCAGAAGTACCCCAACAGGCACGGGATGCTCGAGATGATGCGACCGACGTAGCGGATCAACGCCCGCGAGGAGCCGATGGCTCCCCCCGTACCGAAGTCGACGACGCGGATGTTCGCCGCCCGCTTCCCGAGGGTCTGCCCAGACGGGCTGCCCTCCAGGTAGGCGTAGTAGGCGAGACCGGCGACGATCCCGAGGACTGACCCGAGCGCGAACCCGAGGACGACCCGGAGGACGAAGCTCACCACGGCCAGCACGATGCCGTCGATGATGGCGGCGACCAGCCGCTCGCCGAACCCCGCTCTCGGCCCCGAAGGCGTGCCACCCGCTGCGGGGCCGGCGTAGTCAGTCACGCTGTCTCCTTCCGTTGGTCGGGCACGTCGGTCAGCCGACGCCGACGCGCCACAGCTGGTACGCCCATAGCGCCGTCACCGCCACCCCGGGCACCCACCACGGGAGCGGAATCGACGACGGTCGCCGCACCGCCAGGAGGGCCCCGGCGGTCACAACGGCGACCAAGCCGGCTGGGTTGGCCGCGGCGGCGTCGGGCCACCGCAGGTGGACGGCGTCGGTGACGCTGGTCGTCATCCCGCACAGCGGGCACGGGATCCCGGTAAGCGATCGCAGTGGGCAGGCGACGCCCGGCTCACCCGGGATCCATCCGCGGACCAGCGCGGCGCCGAGCATCAGCGCACCGGCGGCGCGCAGCTGAGCGAGGTCGAGCATGACCTTCGCCCCGGACCTCGTCGCTGCGGCCGATGCCATCGGAGCGCACGCTACGGGGTGCAGCGGCGCTGTGCACCGACCCCCTCTCAGTGAGTATGGAACGGCCGGCCCGTTCCGCATCTTGCGTGGATTGCCCACCATGAGGCGGACCGAGCCACATACGGAAGGAGCCGGCCGTGTTGATCCATGTTCCCCCTGAGGTTCGCGTCCTGGCAATGGACGTGCAC
>DATLFN010000114.1 GCA_035540975.1 Acidimicrobiales bacterium | reverse complement strand
GCGGGGGGGCGGGCGGCCATGTGGGCGACGGCGCCACGTACGACCCGGCGACCGACACCTGGGAGCCGCTCCCTGAGTTCGACACCCTGGCGCCGCGCGGCGGCCACGCCATGGCGTGGACGGGCCAGGAGGTCCTCATCTGGGGCGGGGGCGACGATCGGATCTACGGCAACGGTGCGCGGTACCGACAGGGCGACGGATGGGAGCTGCTCCCCCGCGCCCCGGGCGACGGCACGGCGAACGGGGCGACGGCATGGACCGGGGAGGAGCTGCTCCTGTGGGGCGGCGGTGCCGGTGGCGGCAGCGCGGAGCGCGGGCGATCGAACCAGGGCCTGCGCTTCCGGCCCTGATCAGGGCCCGGTTCAGTCGGCGGCGGGCGCCCCGTCCGCCTCGGCCCGGTCGACGACCAGCCGGCCGATCTTCTCCCCGACCTGCAGGCCGACCTCGTTGTCCTTCCGCCAGTGGATGCCGCCCCACAGCCGGGCGTTCGCCGCCTCCTCCGCCTTGGCACGGAACTCCGCCGCGTTGTCCGGGAACAGGTAGGAGAGCACCTCGCTCACCGCGCCGGAGTAGGTGGCGTGGCCCGAGATGTAGGACGGGAAGAACGGCGTGTCGATGTAGGGCTTCCACGCCGGGTCCACGCCCAGGTCCTGGACCCCGTTCTCGGGCCGGGGGTCCCAGTAGGCGTACTTGGCGTCCCACGCGGCGACGCCGGCGTCCGCCATGGCGACGTTGGCCAGCGCCATCGCCCGCTCCGCCTGGGGCTCGCTCGGCTGGCGGTCCCGGAGATAGGCCAGGGCCACCTCGTTCCAGACGCCGGCGGGCAGGGGCGTCCCCTGGCCGCCGGCCCAGAACGTCGCCTTGCGCTTCTGCTCCTCGGTGAGCTCGGCCTTGACCCGGACCATCTCCTCCGCCTGCGCCCGGAACTCCGGCGACCCGAACACCGGCGGCGGGCCGGGCCGGAACTGGTCGCCCTTCTCCATCACCCAGGTCTTCCACGTCCCCGCCAGCGGCTGGACGGGGTTGGCGACCGAGCCGGTCGGCGGCTCCCAGTAGCGGGGCCGGCCGCCGGGACGGGTCCCGTCCCACTCCCGGTCGGCGCCGTCCGCCTTGGCGTGGGCCACGACCTTGTCGCCGATCGCCGTGCCGAGCGCCAGGCCGGCGTCGATGTCGCTCGGCCAGTTGGCACCCGCCTGCACCCGCGACAGGGCGGCCTGGTCGGCTGCTTCCTCCAGCCGCAGGGCCGGCCGCTCGGGGAACAGGTAGGCGAGGACCCGGGAGGTGGCCCCGGCGATGACCGCGTGCTCGGACGGGTACGACGGGTCGGGCCCGGGCCCGGACAGCCGCTCGACCACGTCGGGCGCCTCCCGGTCGTACTCGTACTTGTAGTGCCAGGCGGCCACCATGGCGTCGTAGGCGGCCACGCTCACCAGGGCGTAGGCACGCGACGAGTTGGGCGGGTCCTTCTCCCGAGCCGAGACGAACTCGAGGGCCATCTCGACCCACGGGGCGCTCACCGGCTCGCCCTCGCCGGCCCACTTGCGGATGATGTCCTCGACCTCCGGCGTGCGCTCGTCGGCGAGCTTCCGCAGCTCCTCCTCGTCGGCCCGGGCCCCGGCCGACCCCTCGCCCGGCGGCGGAGGCACGGGGATCTCGTCCGGCGCGTTGAGGACCCACGTGCGCCACCTTCCCGCGCTCGGTTCGGCCTTCGTCTCGACCACCGGCTCACCGGTGGAGGCACCGTCCTCTCCGCCGTCGCCGTCGCCGCACGCGGCGGCGGCCAGGACGAGCGCGGCGATCAGGGCGGCTCCCGCCCGTCGACGCGGGCTCGACGTCAGAGAAGTGCGGGACACCATGCGGCTCCTCGATTGCACAGGGGCGGGCGGCTCACGATCGGGTCAAGGGCGCCATCGCGTAGGCGATGGCCACCGGCGCGCACCAGATGACGACCGAGCGGACCTTGTCGGTCGGCACACCGGCCGGGACGACGTAGTTCTGGCTGCCGAGCGTCGACTTGAGGTTGCCCAGCTGGACGAACGGGCTGGCGACCGCCTCCTCGCTGGTCTTGGGCGCCTCCGCCTCGCTGAGCCACACGAACAGGTCGGTGTTGGTGGAGACCTCGAAGTCGTCCTCGAAGCGCACGAGGCGCGTCCCGTCAGCGAGCTCGTACAGCCGGGCCGTGCCCTTCCCCTCCATCTCGACGGGCGAGAACGGGCCGGCGCCGACGAGCGTCTCGGGCGCCATCCCGGCCAGCGGCGCCTCGACCAGCGGCGTGTCGATCTGCTGGTCGACGACGGCGGTCCACGGCCCGGTCGTCGCCACGTCCAGCCGGATCGAACCGGTGTGGATGCCGAACCCCTCGCCCTTGCCCGGGCAGGTGCCCTCGGCGACGGGCCGCGGCTTGCGAGGGGGCGGATCGCTCGTGATGGTGAGGCGCCCGGCGTCGCACGTCCACCGGACGCGCCACTGGATGGCGCTGTCGATGATCGTGAAGGCGGCGGTCCGGGAGGGGCCCGAGCCCTGGAGCGTGGTGACCGTCTCCCAACGCGGAGCGGCGCGGCTGACGACGGTCGTCTCCCCCGCCGGGGCCGTCGTCGTGGTCCGGTCGGCGGACGGGGGCGTCCCCCCGGCCGCCTCGCCCGTGCCGTCCCCACCGCCGCATGCAGCGACCAGCAGCGAGAGACACGCCACCATGGCGACGCACCTGCCCCCGGCACGCATCCATGGATCGTAGGTGCTCCTGCGGACGGCCGCAGGACGTCGCGTCACACGGGCGGCTGGGGGTCGTACTGGATCAACCGCCGTACCTCCCGTGCCCGCTCCACCGAGTGGAACCGCCGGACGAGGTGCAGCGCCATGTCGATGCCGGCCGAGACGCCGGCCGCCGTCACGACGTCGCCGTCGTCGACGTAGCGCTCGTCGGGGCGGGCGTCGACGCCGGGGGCCAGCCGGCGCAGGTCGTCGAAGGACGACCAGTAGGTGGTGGCGGGCCGGTGGTCGAGGAGGCCGGCGTCGGCCAGGACCAGGGCGCCGGTGCAGACGCTGGCCAGCACGGCGCCCGCCTCCGACGCCGAGCGCACGCGCTTGCGCACCCCCTCGTCCCCGAGGAGCGGGCGCGTCCCCGGGCCGCCCGGCCAGACGAGGACGTCGAACGGCGGCGCCGTCGCCCACGTGTGGTCGGCCAGCACGCGTGCGCCCCGGGCGCAGGTGATGACGCCGTCGGTGTCGGCCACCGTGAAGGCGGACACCTGGTCCTCGGGCCAGCGCCCGGCCCAGCCCGACAGCACTTCCCAGGGCCCCACCCAGTCGAGCTCCTCGACGCCGGGGAACAGGGCGATGGCGAAGGCGGTGGCGGGCACGACCGGAACTGTGCCACGCACAAGCCCGGTTAGGGTCGGGCGGTGCCTGCGTCCCGGACCGGCCGGCGTCGAACGCGCGGCGTCGTGCCCGCCCTGGCCGCCGGCGCCCTCGTGGCCATCGCCGCCCCGGCATCGCCCCCCGCCGCCGGAGCGGCCCCGCCCCAATGGGGCGCCAGCTGCCCGGCCGGTGCTTCCGGCTTCGCCGAGGGGGCCGCCCACGGGCTGGTGGCGGCGGGCGCCACCCGTGCGTGCGACGCCGACCGGTGGGCGTTCGACCTCGTCACCCGCGAGGCCGCCGCGCCGCCCGCCGCTCGGGTGCTGGTGGACGTCGACGGGCGAGCGGCGACCGGTTGCTCCGGCTCCGACCGCATGCTCGAGGCGGCGGGCGCCACCGTCACGCCGTCCTGCGACCCCACCTCGTGGCGCCGGGCGGGCCCCGTCACCGTGGAGGCCCGGGGCGACCACCACCTCCGGCTCGTGATCGACGAGGGGGTGCTGGGCACGGCCGGGGCGTTCTCGTGGTCGGCGGCGGCATCGGCGCCCGCCACCGGCATCGCCCCCACGACGCCTGCCATGGTCGCCGCGTCCGCCGAGAGCCGGCGGCGTTGGTACACCGTCGTCGACGAGCCGTCGTCGGGCGCCGCGACGGACGTCCTGGGGGCCGCCGGCCTGGCCGCCGTCCGCGCCGTCGGCGGCGGTGTGGTGCGCTTCGCCGGTGATCCCCTCGCCGCCGCCACCGCCCTGGCCGCTGCCCGGCTCGACGCCGCCGTGACGCCCGACGACGCCGGCTCGTACGCCGAGGTGCCGAACGACCCCGGGTACCCGTCGCAGTGGGGACTGCGGGCCGTCAGGGCGCCGGCGGCGTGGGACCGCACCCACGGGTCGCCAGAGACCATCGTCGCCGTCGTGGACTCGGGCGTGGACGCCACCCACCCCGACCTGGCCGCCAAGCTGGTCCCCGGCTGGGACGCCACGGTCGGCGCTCCGCTCCCCCCCGGCGACACCGATCCGTCGGGCCACGGGACGGCCGTGGCCGGCGTCGTCGCCGCCGCCACCGGCAACGGCGGCGGGCTGGCCGCCCTGGGTTGGGACACCCGCGTCGTCATGGTCAAGGACGGTGACGGCCTCCCGTCGCGCAGTGCCACCGTGGCGGGCATCCGCTGGGCCGCCGATCACGGCGCCCGCGTCGTCAACGTCAGCTCGTCGTACACGACACCCGACCCGAACGAGGCCGAGGCCGTCGCCTACGCCCGGGCCAGGGGCGCCGTGGTGGTGGCCTCGGCCGGCGACTCCGGGACGTCGGGCACGCCGCAGTACCCCGCGGCCGTCGAGGACGTGGTCGCCGTCGGCGCCACCGGGTTCGACGGCGCCCGCGCCGGCTACTCGACGGTGGCGCCGTTCGTGGACCTGGTGGCGCCCGGCGGCACGGGCGACGGGGACCCCGCCCACGAGATCCACGTGCTCGCACCCGGAGGGGGGACGCGGTTCCGGTCCGGCACCAGCTACTCGGCGCCTCTCGTGAGCGCCGCCGTGGCCCTCGTCATCGGCGCCCGGCCGGAGGTGACGGCCGCGCAGGCCGCCTCGCTCGTGGTCGCCACCGCCGCCGACCGGGGCACTCCCGGGCGGGACCCGGAGTACGGGGCGGGGCTGCTCGACGCCGATGCCGCCCTCGCCGCCGCCGGCGTCCCCGTGCGGGCACCCGCCCCACCACCCGGGTACCGGCTGGTGGCGTCCGACGGCGGGGTGTTCGCCTTCGGCGCCGCGCCGTTCCTGGGCTCGACGGGCGCCCTCCCGCTGGCCCGGCCCATCGTGGGCATGGCGCCGACCCCGAGCGGCCGCGGCTACCGGCTGGTGGCGTCGGACGGCGGGGTGTTCGCGTTCGGCGACGCCGCCTTCCTCGGCTCGACGGGCGGGCTCGCCCTGGCCCGGCCCGTCGTGGGCATGGCGCCGACCCCGAGCGGTCGCGGGTACTGGCTGGTGGCGTCGGACGGCGGGGTGTTCGCGTTCGGCGACGCCGCCTTCCTCGGTTCGACCGGCAACCTGGCCCTGGCCCGTCCCATCGTCGCGATGACGGCCACCGGGACGTAGCGCGGCGCAGCGGAGCGGCAGATAGGGACGGCCCAACTGTTACCGTGGTCCGGTGGCCGACAAAAAGCGACGCGGCACGCCCCTGCTCGAGGAGGACCAGGGTCGCGCCCGGCGGGTCCTCTCCAAGCTGAAGACGCCGACCGGGATCCTCGCCGTCCTCCTCGTCTTCCTCGTCGTGGTCTACGCGGTGGTGCTCAACGCCATCCGGCCGCACACGCCGGGGCGCGAGGTGAGCATCGACGAGGTGGTCCAGCGCATCCGCGACAAGGAGATCACCAATCTCACCCTGCTGGCCGAGGACCACCGCATGGTCGGGACCGACGAGCGCGGCCCTTGGTGGACCTCCGTCGGCCCGTTCGACCTCCTGGCCGAGGAGATCCTCACCGACGCCACCACCAACGGCGTCACGACGCGGATCGACGGCCAGACGGGCAAGAACATCCTCAAGCTGGCCACCACGTTCCTGCTGCCGGTCGTCTCCCTCGTCGTCCTGTTCAGCCTCATGTACTCGATCCGGCGGGGAGGCGGCACGGAGGAGTTCGCACTGCTGGGGCGGGCCCGGGCCAACCGGTACGCCTCCGAGGAGGGCAGCGAGGTCACCTTCGCCGACGTGGCCGGGGCCGACGAGGCCATCCAGGAGCTGAAGGAGGTCCGCGACTTCCTCAAGTCGCCCGAGGAGTTCGAGCGCATGGGGGCCAAGCCGCCCCGGGGCGTGCTCCTCCTCGGCCCGCCCGGCTGCGGCAAGACGCTGCTGGCCAAGGCGGTGGCCGGCGAGGCGGGGGTGCCGTTCTTCTCCGTCTCCGCATCGGCGTTCGTGGAGATGCTGGCCGGCGTGGGCGCCTCCCGCGTCCGCGACCTGTTCCAGAAGGCCAGGGCCGCCGCCCCCTCGATCGTCTTCGTGGACGAGATCGACGCCGTCGGCCGGGCCCGCTCCATGGGCGACACCGGCAACGCCGAGGGCGAGAACACCCTCAACGAGCTGCTGGTCCAGCTGGACGGCTTCGACGCCGCCCAGCGCGTCGTCCTCATGGCGGCCACCAACCGGGCCGACATGCTCGACTCGGCGCTGATGCGCAAGGGGCGCTTCGACCGCCACATCGTCATCGACGTGCCGGACTTCACGGGCCGTGCCGCCATCTTCCGGGTTCACGCCCGGGGAAAGCCGCTCGCCCCCGACGTCGACCTCGACCGGTTCGCCCGGCGCACCATCGGCATGAGCGGCGCCGAGATCTCGGCCGTGATGAACGAGGCCGCCACGCTGGCCACCCGCAAGCGCAAGACCGAGATCGGGAACACCGACATCAGCGAAGCCATCGAACGGGTCATCGCCGGCCCCGAGATGCACAGCCGCATCCTGGGCCCGGAGGAGAAGCGCCGCGTGGCCTACCACGAGGCCGGCCACGCCATCGTCGGCTGGGTGCTCAACACGTCCGCCACGGTCGACAAGGTCTCCGTGGTGTCGCGCGGGCACAGCCTGGGCGGCACGTGGAGCCTGCCGACCGAGGACAGCCGCCTCCGCACCCGCTCGCAGTACGAGCAGGAGATCGCCTCGCTCGTGGCCGGTCGCAGCGCCGAGCTGGTCGTCTACGGCGACCCCTCGGGGGCGTCGTCGGCCGACCTCGTCCGGGCCACCTCGATGGCGCGCCAGATGGTCTACGAGCTGGGGATGAGCGACGACATCGGCCCGGTCGCCATCTCCAGCCGCGACGGCGCCTACGCCCCCGAGCACTCGGACGAGCTGACCCGGGAGGCCGACCGGGCCGTGCGCAAGATGCTGGAGAAGGGCGACGAACGGGCCCGTGCGGTGATCACCGCCTACCGCCAGCACCTCGACCGCCTGGCCGAGCAGCTGGTCCAGGTCGAGACCCTCGAGCACCAGGACCTCCAGGACCTCCTCGGTGACCTTCCCAAGGGCCTCCCGCCCACCCCCGACGTCCGCCCCCAGCGCCGCAGCGGCCCGACGTCGCTCCGCACCGGCTGACGTCCCGCCGGTGCTCCGCACCGGCTGACGTCCTGCCGGAGCGCAGGGCCGGCACCCCCGGAGGCCGAGGGCCGACGGCCCGGAGGCCGAAGCGAACGCCCGCCCCTGGGCGCGACGAACCGAGGCAGCGGCCCGGGGCGCGGGCGTGACGCTCCGGCGGCAAGAAGGGGCGCATACCGCCCCGTCCTGCCGCCGGACCCGCGCCAGCGGCCTCTCGCCGGCGGACCGTGACCGGCCCCCCGGCCGCCGGAGGCTCACAGCCGACCGGGCCGCCTCGCGCCCGGGCGCCGCCGCCGAGGCGGCGGCGCCCCGGCGGCGGTTCCTCAGTCGGCGGCGGCGATCCCGACCACCGGCTGGTTCAGCCTGATGCTGCCCGTCGACCCGGAGAACACGGCGTCGCCGAAGGCGAAGACGCCGCCGTCGGAGGCCACCAGGTAGTACCCGCGGCCGGTGGGCGTGGTGTCCATGCCGACGACGGGCTGGTTGAGCCGGATTGCTCCGGTGGAGCCGGAGAAGACGGCGTCGCCGAAGGCGAAGACGCCGCCGTCGGAGGCGACCAGCAGGTAGCCGTTGCCCGTCGGCGTGGCCGTCGCCCCCACGACCGGCCGGTTGAGCCTCGTCCCGCCCGTCGAGCCCTGGAACCGGGCGTCGCCGAAGGCGAAGACGCCGCCGTCGGCGGCGACCAGCCAGTAGCCGAGCCCGGTGGGCGTCGGCACCAGCGAGACCACCGGCTGGTTGAGCGGCCTGCCGCCGGTCGATCCGAAGAACTGGGCGTCGCCGAAGGCGAAGACGCCGCCGTCCTTGGCGACGAGCCAGTAGCCGCCTCCGGACGGGGTCGGCGCCATGGCAACGATGGGCTGAACCAGCCGCAGCCGCGCCGTCGTCCCGTGGAACACGGCGTCGCCGAAGGCGAAGACTCCACCGTCCTCGGCCACGAGCCAGTAGCCGAGGTTGCTCGGGGTGTCGGCCACGCCGACCATCGGCCGGTTGAGCCGGATGCCGCCGGTGGAGCCGAAGAACTGCACGCCGCCGAAGGCGAAGACGCCGCCGTCCTTGGCGACGAGCCGGTACCCCGGGCCACCGAGCGAGGCGAACGAGCGGACGACGATGAGGCGGTCCACGCCGTTGCGGAGGCCGAGGCGGTTCAGGGCGGCCTCGGCCGCCACGGGGTCCGCACCCGGGGTGAGCAAAACGAGCCCGCCGGCCCGGGCCGCGGCGGCGGCGGTCAGGGCGGCGTCCACCGGCTGCTCACCGTCGGCCACGTAGACGATGTTGGTGGGCACCAGCCGCCCGGCCGACTCACCGGCGAACGCCTCGGACGCCGCGTACACGTCGCCGGCCAGGCGGCGGGCGCCGGGCAGGGACCCGAGCACGGCGTCGCTCACCGCGCCGGTCCCGCCGGCCACCAGCGTGGTGGTGATGTTGAGGGCGGCGAGCGCGTCGAGAGTGGCCTGGGGAATGCCGCCCGTCTCGACGAAGAGGATCGGCAGGCGCCGGTGGGCGGCCAGCCCGGCGGCGGCGGCCGCCTCCTTGGTGTTGGCGTTGACGACGATGGCGGCGTCGAAGGCGGGAACGCCACCGGCGCGCTGCTCGTCAGTGCGCCGGTCCATGTTCAGGGCCACCAGCCGGGCGGTGTCCGCCGGGCTGGCCCCGGCCAGCCGCGTCACCTGGTCGCCGGGGACGCCGGCCGCCACCAGGTCGCTCACCACGCCGGCCGAGAGGGAGGCCTCGGAGCCGATCACGAAGGCGCCGATCGGGTCCATGCGGTCGACCTCGGCCCGCTGTTCGGGCGAGAGCCGGCCACCGGGCGAGGCCAGCAGCGGGCCGAGGTGGGCCCGGGAGAGCACGGCGCCGGCCAGGGCGGCGGCGGGGTCGCGCTCGTTGACGATCACCGGGCGGGTCACTTCACGGTTGGAGAAGCCGACGTTCAGGACCGCCTGGGAGCCGCCCTGGTAGGCCCACTTCGACAACTCCACCGACAGTGCGGGCCGGACGGACTCCGGTATCCGTTCCACCGGGATCTCCGCCGGCGCCCGGAGGTTCATCCGGCCGAGGTAGACGTCCTGGTTCTCGTTGTCGAAGTTGCCCTCACGCGAGTCCACCCATACGAAGAGCACCTCGCCGTCGCCGATGTGGGCGAGGGCCGGTCCCCACGACCAGTAGGCCTGGCCGTAGTGGTCGTAGCCGACGTCGAGGTTCTGGGTCTTGTCGCTGATCCGGCGGTCCTGGTTGAACGACTGGCCGCCGTCGAGGGAGTAGTCGTAGTAGGTGTCGCCCATGCGCGCCTCGCCGTTGCCGAGGTGGGAGTGGGTCGGTGCCCGGTAGGCGTGGCGACGGTCCTGCCACACGACGTCGACCCGGCTGTCGGGCGACACGAGAACGCGCGGGTGGCGCTGGGCGGGGCCGACGCCAGGCGCGCCGGACCCGACGGGGTCGTCGTTCACCCGGATCGGCGTGTCCCAGGTGGCGCCCAGATCGGCGGAGCGGATCAGGAGCACGTCCACGTCGGGATGGATGAAGTGGTCCTGGCGCACCCCCGGCCCCGGGAAGGGCGGCCCCTGCATGTAGACGACGTAGAGCCGGCCGTTGTTCGGGTCGACCGCCATCCGGGGGAACGACGAGTTGGTGAACGGAGCGTTGACCTGGTCGTCGTAGGCCCGGACGGGGGCGGCCTGAACCCTCGTCCACGTCGCTCCGGCCGTGACCGACTTCGCCACGAAGATGAACGAGTTGGTGCCTTGACCCCGGTAGGCGATGAAGGCGTTGCCGTTCGGTGCCACGACCGGCACCGACGGCTCCAGCGACGCGACGTTGCCGCTGACGTCCACCGGCGGCGACCACGTCAGGCCGCCGTCGTTCGACACGACCGCCATGGCGCGGTTGCCGGCGGCGAGCGTGGCCGAGGTGGAGACGTAGAGCCGGTCGGCGCCACCGGCGCCGCCGTTGCGGTGCACCCCGATCTCGGGGAGCCGGTACGCGGTGGTGGCGACAGGCGACAGGGCGGCGACGACGGGGGTGAAGGTGCGGCCGCCGTCGGTCGACCGGACCACGATGAGCGACTGGCCGGCGTCCGTCGTCGGGCGGGAGGCGAACACGCTGTAGACGTTGCCCCCGGAGCCGAACGCGACGGCACCGTCGAATGCCCCACCGTTCGGGTCGCACATCGGGTTGGGGTAGGGGCTGTTGGCGGGCGGGAACCCCGGGGCGTTGGGGAAGGTGCCCTTGACCGGCCACGTGCGCCCGGCGTCGAAGCTCACGTTGTAGTTGCAGTTGCCGGCCAGGAGGTCGAGCTCGGTCTCCACCACGTGGCTGGCGTCGGCCGGGTTCACGGCCAGGCCGGGACGGTCGCGGCCGCGGCCGTCGGCGTCGTAATCGCCGAGGTTCTGGTTGGGCGTGGCCCGCAGCTGGCCCACACTCTGCGCCTCGGCTCCGGGAGCCGGGAGCAACAGGGTGCTCACCACCAGGAGGAGGGCGATCGTCCGCCGGCTTGTGCGTCTGCTGTGCATGCTGTGGGTGTCTCCTTGTCGGCTCATCGGGGAACGAGACGGACGGGTGCGAAGTAGACGTCCTGGCGGCCGGTGTCCTCGCTGCCGTGGCGGGTGTCGGTCCAGGTGACGAGGGCCTCGTCGGCGCGGCTCACCAGGCCGATCCGGCTGCCGGGATCGGCGTTGCCGGCGTCGGGCGACGTCGGGCCGACGCGGGAATCGAACATGCGGTCGGAGACGACGACGGTGCGCCACGACTCGCCCCGGTCGAAGCTGGTGGCCAGGGCGGCGGCGGCCAGCACGTTGTCGGCGTCGCCGCTGTGGTCGAGGAAGGCCACGTCGACGCGGCCGCCCGGTGCGACGGAGACGACGGGCAGGTACTGGTCGGCCTCGGGGGCCGAGCCGTCCTCGTTGACCTGGGTCCTGGCCGTCCACTCGCCGCCGCCGGCGGGCGCCCGCCGGACGAAGACGTCGGAGTCACCGTTGGTGCCGTCGGCCCAGGCGACGTAGACGGCGCCGTCCGACGAGTCCACCGCGATCGAGGGTGCCTTGGGCCAGTAGGGGTTGAAGCGCTCCGTCGGCACGACGGCGTCGTCGACGACGCTCGCCTCCTCGAAGCTCTCCCCGCCGTCGGTCGACCGGGCCAGCACGAGCGCGAAGTCGCCCTCGTGGACCGACCGGTTCGGTCGGCCCTCGAAGTCGTCGGCGTCGTCGCCGAAGTCCTGGTAGAGCACGTAGAGACGGCCGCCGGGGCCGACGACGGGAACCGGCGCCCCGACCCGCTCGCGCTCGTCGGCGCTGACCTGGACGGGATCGCCGAACGTGGCGCCACCGTCGCTCGACGTGGCGGCCATCACCGGGTTGGGAGGCGGCCCGAAACCGTTCCGCACCGTTGCCACCGCCTCGGACGCCTGGACGAACACCACGTGCACGTCGCCCCCCTCACCGGCGGCGACGCGGGGCTGGAACCCGAACGGGCCGGACACCCTGGTGGCCGGCTCGAACGTCGCCCCGCCGTCGTCGGAGCGGGCGAGCCAGATGGCGGTGGGGTTGTTCTCGGGATCGGAGACCGTGTGGAAGGTGGCGAAGAGCGTGCCCGCGCCGTCGAACACCAGGTCCGGGGCATGGGCGCGGACCTCGCCGGCGGGCAGGGGCAGCTCCACGGCGGACCAGGTGCGCCCGGCGTCGGCCGACCGGTAGACGGCGGCCCCGAGCTGGGGCCGGTCCACCCGGGCGGCCACGACCATCGTCTCGGGATCGGTCGGGCTGGCGACGATGGCGGGCGAGTTGAACGCGACCAGTGGGTCGGCGACGGCGCCGGTGACCGCCACGTTCGTCCCCGACGCCACCTCGGCCTGCTCGGCGTCGTCACCGTCGGCGACGACCAGGCCGATGCCGACCAGCAGCAGGCCGACGCCCGCAGCCCCGACGAGCATGGCGTTCCGGTTTTTCGACGGCGGCAACCGCCTGGCCGCCGCCCGTGCCCCGGACATCTCTGACGCTCCCACCGACGGTCCCCTCCGTTCGTCGTGCCCCGTACCCGTGCGCCCCGCCCCCCGGCCGGGTACGGAGCCGTGGATGGAGCGGGCGCTCGCTCCACGGCTTCCTCGCCGATGCCCGCCTCCGACCGGCTGTCGACCTCTGCGGGACCAACCTAGTGCCGAACTCTATTCCAGACGTGCCGAAGGGGCAGCCCGAGGGCTGCCCCTTCGATCGCGTCGAGCGACGAACTGACCGCTTACCGCCGAACCTCGACCGGAGCCTTCTCCTCACGACGGCCGGCCAGCACCATCGCCGAGGCGGCGAGGCTGAGCAGGAGGCCGATGCCCACCAGGCCGATGGCCAGCCACGGCGTGCTGCTCGATGCCGGGGCGGTCTCGACGGTGGCGGAGCGGCGGGCCGGTGCCGTCACGGGCGACGTCTCCTCGGCGGGAGCCGGAGCGGCGACGGCCGGAGCGGCCGGGGCGGCGGCGGCCGGAGCCGGGATCGCCTCGGGAGCCGGGGTGGCGATGGCCGGGGCCGGGGCGGCGGCCGGAGCCGGGGCCGGAGCGGCGGCGGCGGCCGGAGCCGGGGCGACCCGGGTGCGGGTGGCCGGAGCCGGGGCCGGCGTGGCGGCCGGGGCGGGCGAAGCCGACTGGGCCGGAGCCGGGGCGGCGGCGGTCGCCGGAGCGGGCGCCGGGTCCTCGGGGATGGCGGGCGTCGCGGCGACGGGAGCGGCCACCGGGCCGGTCACCTGGAACGTCGCCCGGGCCGGCGTGCCAGCGGCGGGCGTACCATCAGCGTTGTTCTGGGTGGCGAGGATGGTGTACGAGCCGGGCGCGACGTTCGGCACGGTGAACGCGAACGAGATGTCGCCGGCGGAATCCGGACGACCTTCCCAGAGGATGGCGCCGGTACGGCTCCCGAGCCGCACGTAGACGGGCTCCGTCGACGGCGAGCTGCCGTGGGCGTTGCTGAAGCCCTTGCCGGAGCCGTGAACCGTGGTGCCGACGTCGCCCGAAGCCGGGCTGACCGACAAGCTGGCGAGCGCACCGCACGCGTAGGCGATCGAGGCGGCCAGCACCGGCACGGCGACGACGCCGGCCACTGCGACGGCCAACCGTCGTCTCTTGAGGTCCTTCATGTTGTCCCCTTTTCTCCCGGTGACCCGTCCACAGGCGGGTACCCGTCGTGTTGTCGACTGACGTCCCTGCCACCAACTGGAACTCTGCACCTACTGCCAGGTAGTCCCACGCCGCTCTAGTTGCCATGAGGAGTATTACATACTGGCGCCGGTCTTCCAATACCCTTGGCGACAGCTTTGCGGGACGGCGCCGCGCCCGTATAGTTCCGGCTTCGCCCAGTGCCCCGGGCTCGCTCCCGGGCAGGACGGGAGGGATCACCGATGGTCACATGGTCGAGGAGAGGGCACGCGCGTGCCCGGCGGTTCGGCGGGGCGGCGACGGCGGTGGCCCTGCTCACGGCACTGCTTGGGGCACCGGCGCAGGCCGGCTCACCAGGCGCCACGGTGCGGGTGAGCGTGTCGTCCACCGGCGCCCAGGGGACGGCGGGCGGCCTGCCGGCGCCGTCGATCAGCGACGACGGCCGGTACGTGACCTTCCACACCCGCTCACAGGGCCTCGTCGGCGGCGACACCAACGGTGACGACGACGTCTTCGTGCACGACCGCCAGACGGGCGCCACGACGCGGGTGAGCGTCGGCGTCGGCGGAGCGCAGGCCGACGGCCCCAGCTTCTTCCCCGACATAAGCGGCGACGGTCGCTACGTCGCGTTCGGCTCCGGTGCCTCGAACCTGGTGGCAGGCGACACCAACCACAACCCGCCGTCGCCGACGGCGTCCCCGGAGACCGTGGGCCGGGACGTGTTCGTGTACGACCGCACCACCGGGGCAACCACCCGGGAGAGCGTCTCGAGCGACGGGACACAGGCGGCGTGCTTCACTACGGGTGGCGCTCTGACCACCTGCGGCGGCGGTGGCGCCGCGCTGTCCGACCCCGACCTCAACGCCGACGGCCGCTTCGTGGCCTTCAGCGCCAATGCCAACAACCTGGTCGCGGGTGACACCAACGGGCAGGCCGACGTGTTCCTCCGGGACCGCCAGGCCGGCACCACCACGCGGGTCAACCTCACGGTCACCAACGGGCAGAGCGCGGGCGGCGCCAGCCTGGATCCCTCGATCAGCGCCGACGGGCGCTACGTGGCCTTCCGCTCCAACGCCACCAACCTGGTGCCCGGAGACACCAACGCCCAGCCGGACGTCTTCGTGCGCGACACGGTGGCGAACACCACGGTCCGGGCGAGTGTCACCAACGAGGGCGCGCAGGCGACGGGGGGCGGGAGCCTGCTCCCCTCCATCAGCGCCGACGGCCGCCACGTGGCCTTCAGCTCGGCGGCCACCAACCTGGTGCCCGGAGACACCAACGGCCGGCCCGACATCTTCGTGCGCGACCTCGTCGCCGGCACCACGACACGCGTCAGCGTCGCCACCGGCGGTGGGCAGGCGGACGACGGGTCGTTCGTGCCGTCCATCAGCGGCAACGGCCGGTACGTGGCCTTCGACTCGCCGTCCACCAACCTGGTGGCCGGCGACACCAACGGCGTGAGCGACATCTTCGTCCACGACCGGGAGACGGGGACCACCACCCGGGCCAGCGTCACCCGCCTCCTCGGCCAGGCCGACAAGGGGTCGTTCTTCCCGTCCCTCGACCTCGGCGGCCGCTTCGTGGCCTTCGGCTCGGACGCCACCAACCTGGTCGCCGGCGACACCAACGAGGGGCCCGACGCCTTCGTCCACGACCGCACGCAGCCGACGCCCTCGTCGACCGGTTACCGCCTGGTGGCCTCCGACGGCGGCATCTTCGCCTTCGGCGACGCCGGGTTCTTCGGCTCCACCGGCGCCCTGCGGCTGAACCGGCCCATCGAGGGGATGGCG
Source organism: Acidimicrobiales bacterium (assembly GCA_035540975.1). Classification (NCBI taxonomy): domain Bacteria; kingdom Bacillati; phylum Actinomycetota; class Acidimicrobiia; order Acidimicrobiales; species Acidimicrobiales bacterium. Next base: position 5,793 of record DATLFN010000114.1, on the reverse strand, counting down.
TCGACACCCCGCAACCTCGGGTACTGGCTGGTGGCGTCCGACGGCGGGATCTTCGCCTTCGGCGACGCCGGGTTCTTCGGCTCCACCGGCGCCCTGACCCTCAACCAGCCGATCGTGGGCATGGCCTCCACCCCGCTCGGCCAGGGCTACTGGCTGGTGGCCGCCGACGGCGGCATCTTCGCCTTCGGCGACGCCCGGTTCCACGGCTCGACGGGGGCCATCAGGCTGAACCAGCCCATCCGGGGCATGGCGGCGACGCCCACCGGCAAGGGCTACTGGCTGGTCGCCTCCGATGGCGGCATCTTCGCCTTCGGCGACGCCGCCTTCTTCGGCTCCACCGGCGCCCTGAAGCTCAACAAGCCCATCGTCGGCATGGCGCCGACGCCCACGGGGCGGGGCTACTGGCTGGTGGCGGAGGACGGCGGGATCTTCGCCTTCGGCGACGCCACGTTCCTCGGCTCGACGGGTGCGCTCACCCTCAACCAGCCCATCCGGGGCATGGCCGCCAACCCGTCGGGCATGGGCTACTGGCTCGTGGCCGCCGACGGCGGGGTCTTCGCCTTCGGCGACTCCGCCTTCCTCGGCTCGACCGGGGCGCTGAGGCTCAACCGGCCGATCGAGGGGATGGCGGCCGCCTGACCGCCGTCGCGCGGCCCGTCGGATGACCGCCAGGCGCGTCGCCGCCGCCGTCCTCCCCGTGGTGGCGGCGGCGGCGCTCGCCTGCGCCTCGGTCGTCGGCGTCCGCGCCGCCACCCGGGACACGACCCCGACGGTCGGCAAGAACCTGCTCCTCAACCGGCCCGGGCCGATCGACGCCAACAACACGCCGACCGTGGCCCGCAACCCCCGCCGGCCCCAGAACCTGGTGGTCATGTACCGCGTCGACCGCCCGGCGTACTCGGCCAGGCTGCTCTGGAGCCTCGACGGCGGCCGGGCGTGGGGCACCACCGAGCTGCCGCTCCCCGAGGGGCTCGACCGGCCGTTCGCCGGCGACGCCGCGTTCTCGGCCGACGGCACCCTCTACGTCAGCTACGTCAACCTGGCCGGCAACGGGAACGCCCCCGACAACCTTTGGGTGACCCGCTCCACCGACGGTGGTCGCTCCCTCGAGGCGCCCACCCGTGTGGCCGGGGAGCTGTCCTTCCAGGCCCGCATCGTGGCCGGCGAGGGCGACACGGTGTTCGTGACCTGGCTCAAGGCCGCCGAGGTCGGCCTCGGCCTGCTCGGCCGGGGGCCCCATCCCATCGTGGTGGCGCGCTCCGACGACGGCGGGCGCACCTTCGCCGATCCGGTCGAGGTCAGCGACCCGGAGCGGGAGCGGGTGGGTGCCGCCAGCCCCGTCATCGACGGGCGGGGCCGGCTGGTCGTGCTGTACCAGGACTTCAAGGACGACCGCAGGGACTTCCAGAACCTGGACGGACCGCCGTGGGAGGGCGAGTTCGCCCTCGTCCTGGCGGCCTCCGAGGACGGCGGGCGGACCTTCGGCCCGGGCGTCGAGCTCGAGAGCGGCGTGGTCCCCACCCGGCGCTTCATCGTGTTCCTGCCCGAGTTCCCGTCGCTGGCGGCGGGTCGGTCGGGCCGGCTCTACGTGACGTGGACGGACGGCCGCCACGGGGACGAGGACGTCCTCCTCCGCCGCTCGGACGACGGCGGCCGCACCTGGGACGAGGCCGTCCGGGTGAACGACAACCCGGTCGGCGACGGCACCACGCAGTACCTGCCCAAGGTGGCGGTGGCGCCCGGCGGCCGGGTCGACGTGCTGTTCTTCGACCGCCGCCGGGACGCCGTGGACGTGATGAACGACGTCACCCTGGCATCGTCGTCCGACGGCGGGCGCTCCTTCGCCAACCTCCGACTGTCGTCCCACTCCTTCGACTCCCGCATCGGCCCGTCCACACCCCCCCACGTGGGCGTCGACTTCGGCTCCCGGCTCGGGCTGGTCGCCGCCGATGGCCCGTCGTTCGCGGCGTGGACCGACAGCCGCATGGGCGACCTCGACACGGGCCGCCAGGACATTGTCGGAGTCACCTACGAGATCCCCGCGCCGGTGGACCGGGGGGCGACCGCCGCCACCATGGCGGTGCTGGTCGCCGTGGCCGCCGTCTCCGTCGAGGGCTGGCGGCGGTCCCGCCGCTACCGTTCAGATCGCGATTGCGCGCCGGCAGGTGGCGCGTGATCGCGAGACGAACTCTCAGGCGTCGCTCCAGTGTGCCGTCACCCACACGACCCCGACGACGACGACGAGCAGGCCGGGGACGGTGTGGTAGGCGGCGATCCCGGCGTCGACCTCGTCACGTGACGCCTGGGCCACCAGCGGAAGATGGGTGGCCGTCATCCACAGGCCGGCCAGGAGCACGCCGAGACCGGCGGCCAGCGGGAACATCCCCGGCGCCGGCTGGCGGCGGCGGGCCAGCGCCACCAGCGACAGGACGACCATGAGCACGGCGGGGACCACGTGGTCAGCCACCTCCACCCGCGTGGACGTGCCGATGTCGGAGGCCGTGTAGGGCGGGAGGACCGCCACCGCCGCGGCCACCAGCCCGACCACCGGGAGGGCCCGTCGCAACGACTCGTTGCGACGCGGCCCGCCCGTCGAGGCGTCGTGGGCACCGCCCTCGGCGCCCTCGGCGACCGCACCGGTGTTCAGCTCGCTCTCGGGTGCCACGGCCCGCCTCCCCGGTGCTCGTCGATGCGGCCGACCCTATCTACATCGCCATGGCCTTGTGCCGCGGCGCGTCGTGCGGCGGGCAGTAGGGGATGCTGTGGTGCGCCTGGTGGTTGTCGTGCGGGACGGTGGCGTGCGCCGTCGTCGTACGTGCATGCTCGCAGCCGGTGTGCGTCGCTCCGGCGCCCGACGCCGGGACGACGGCGCCCACGATGCCGACCGCCAATATCGCGAGAACCCTTCGCATGTTGTGTCTCCCCTCGACTTCGCCGGACGGCGAACGGGCGTCGTACCTACCCCGCCCTCGTCCGGCGCGACACCTCCGCCGGTGAGCGGTCGACGGGACCCGCGACCGCCGCCCCGATCGAAGACGGCCCCATCCTGTGAAGCCGTGCCCGGGCCGGCGTCAGCGTTGCCCGGGCGGACCGGTGTGGTCGTGGTTGTCGTCGCCGTGCCCGTGGCCGGGCCGCGTCGTGCCGAAGGGCGGCGAGCAGTCCCCGACCGGCGGGGACGCATGGCCGACGGGGCGGGAGGCGTGGCCGACGGGCGGCGAGCACGTGCCGACGGGCGGTGAGTGGCCGGCCAGGGCCGGCAGGTTGGGGACGACGACGGCCAGGAGCCCTCCGGCGGCGACGGCCGAGAGGACCGAAGCCGTGCGGCGAACGGTGGTGTGCGGCATGGCGACCTCGTTTCCGACGCGGCGCTGGTGCGCGACCACGCCATCGGATCTCGCTTTAGCGAAAGGGGGCGTTCAGGACGCAGGGAGCCGGTCAGGTGCCTCGACCGCCGGATGGCTTCCGGAGCGGGCTCCGCGATCCGCAGTGATGCCGACGACGAGCATAGCGGCCAGCGGGAGGGCGGGAACATGCCACAAGAAGTCGAGGCCGCTGTGCACGCAGAAGGCGGCGAGGCCGGCCAGCGCGCCTGCTCCGGTGGCCGTCCGCCGCCCGGACCCGGTCGCCAGTCGACGGAGGGTGAGGGCGAGGCCGGCGACGATGGCGGCGGTGCCCGCCAACCCGGTCTCGGCCAGGAGCTGGAGGTACTCGTTGTGGACGAAGCGGGTCGTCATGCTGGCGCCCTCGTCGTCGACGTACGCATAAGTGGCGTTGCCCGGTCCGGCGCCGAGCACCGGGCGTGCGGTGAGGACGTCGATCGCCGCGCCCCAACCGTCGACGCGATCGGGCGACGCCGACGTGAGGCGCGTGGAGGTCACGTCGCCGCCGAGGCCGTGGCCTGCACCGGCGCCGGCGGCGACCGCGGCTGCGGCCAGGAGGGCGGCGACCGTCGCCGCGCCGCGCCGCTGGGCCACCACGACGACGGCGGCACCGGCCGCGACGGCGGCGCCGGCGAGACCGGGGCGTGCGGGGAGCCGGTCGGGTAGACCGGGGAGGATGCCGAGCACGGCGACGCCGGCACCGGCGAACACCGGCCACGTCCCGATCACGACGCGCCGCAGGCCCGACGCGACGGCGAGCACGACCATCCCGGCGACGAACGCAACCATCCCGCCTCGGCTCAGCGTGGCCAGGAGACCGACGAGCAGCACGTATGCGACCACGGACCACGGCACCGAGCGGCGGCCGTGCACCAGCCGGCCGAGGGCGAGGAACACGGGGAGGAGGAGGAAGCCTGCGGTGGCGTTGGCGTAGGTGAGCGTGGAAGCCGCCCGCCACAAGCCCCCGTCCAGCAGGGCCAGCGGCTCGCGGCGGAACGCGACGCCGACCGTGCCCGTCACGGCGGCGAGCACGCCGATGGCGACGACGGCCGTCAACAGAGCTTCCCCCTCGTCCGGCCCGGCCTGGCGCGCCACCACGAAGACCACCCACGACAGCGCGGCGAGGGCGACGGTCGGGGCGGCGCGCCCCAGGCTCCCGGCGGACCACCCGCTGATCACGGCGACCACCGCGAACCCGGCCAGCATCGGGGGCATGGGGTGCCCGCCCACCGTCACGGGCCGGCGGCGGGCCGCGAGCAGACCGAGCGACAGGATCACGAGCCCGGCGAGCACCCGGAACTGGTACGCGTAGAACGCGCCCTGCGACACCGTCGCGTAGGAGGCGGCGGCGACGAGCACGACGGCGGGAGCGGAGAGCGCGACGCCGCGGGCGGCGCCGTCGGGTGACGGCAGTCCGATGGCGAGATGCTATCGACGGGGCGCTGCCGCTCCGGCGGGCGTCAACTCACCCCGCACCGGCCGGGTGAGCGACGACGCAGGCGCGCCGGCTTCACCGCGGCGCGGCCGAGCGGCGTTGCCCGCGGTGCGGCGCGAATGGGTCATGCACGTCGTCACCGCCCGTTCACAGCGACGGCGCCGAGGCAGCCGAACGGCCTGAAACCGCCAAGTTTGAGCGGCCGTTGGGCGGCCGTTGATCAATGCGCCGTGAGCCGGCGACGACGACTGGGGCATGATCAAGCGCCTCGCCGCCACCGGGTTCCTCTTCGGCCTCACCGTCGCCGCCGCCCCGCTGGCGCCGGCCGCCGCCGCCGACTGCGGCCTCGCCGGACTGCTCTCGCCGTGCGTCACCCCGCCGCCGTCGCCGCAGCCGGCGCCCCTCCCGGTCCCCCCTCCGCCCGTCCTCGCCGTCCCGACGCTCCCGGCGGCTCCAGCGACGCCCGAGCCGGTGGTGACGCCCGCCCCTGCACCTCCGCCGCCGGCGCCGTCCGCGCCCGTGGCCGCCGGCCGCTCGGCCGTCCCCGCCGCCGCCGACCGGCTTCTGCAGCTGGTCAACGAGGCCCGCTCCGGCGCCGGCCTCGCCGGCCTCACCATCAGCTCCCGTGCCGCGTCGATCGCCGCCGACCACAGCATGGCCATGGCCGAGCGGGGCGACATCTACCACAACCCCGCGTACCTGACGGCGGCCACCCGGTCGTCCCTCGGTGCCCGTGCCCTCGGGGAGAACGTCGCCATGAACGGCTCCGTCGAGGCCGCCCACCAGCGCCTGATGGCCAGTCCCGGTCACCGGGCAAACATCCTGAACGGTGCCTTCGACGCCGTCGGGATCGCCGTCGTGCGCGACGCCGGCGGCACCCTGTTCATCACGCAGAACTTCCTGGACTCGGCCGGCACGGCGCCGGCGTCCCCCGCACCCAAGGCGGGGGCCAAGCCAGCGGCTGCCCCCACCGCGCCC
>DATLFN010000113.1 GCA_035540975.1 Acidimicrobiales bacterium | reverse complement strand
GCGGGGGGAGATCCTGGAGCTGAAGAACACCATCAACGTCATGGTCGACCAGCTGTCCTCGTTCGCCGACGAGGTGACCAGGGTGGCCCGCGAGGTGGGCACGGAGGGCAAGCTGGGCGGCCAGGCCGAGGTGCGGGGCGTGTCGGGGACCTGGAAGGACCTCACCGACAACGTCAACTACATGGCCTCCAACCTCACCGACCAGGTGCGCAACATCGCCCAGGTGACCACCGCCGTCGCCCGCGGCGACCTGACGCAGCACATCACGGTGGACGTGAAGGGCGAGATCGCCGAGCTGAAGAGCACGATCAATACCATGGTCGACCAGCTCTCGTCGTTCGCCGACGAGGTCACCCGCGTGGCCCGGGAGGTGGGCACCGAGGGCATGCTGGGCGGCCAGGCCGAGGTGGAGGGCGTCAGCGGCACGTGGCGCCAGCTGACCCAGTCCGTGAACTCCATGGCCGGGAACCTCACCACCCAGGTGCGCAACATCGCCCAGGTGGCCGCCGCCGTCGCCCGGGGCGACCTGTCGCAGAAGATCACGGTGGAGGCCAAGGGCGAGGTCGCCGCCCTGGCCGACACCATCAACTCCATGACCGACACCCTGTCGTCGTTCGCCGACGAGGTGACCCGGGTGGCCCGCGAGGTGGGCACCGAGGGCAAGCTGGGCGGCCAGGCCGAGGTGCCCAACGTGTCGGGCGTGTGGAAGGGCCTCACCGACAACGTCAACTTCATGGCGTCGAACCTGACCAACCAGGTGCGGAACATCGCCCAGGTGGCGACGGCGGTGGCCCGGGGCGACCTGACCCAGAAGATCACGGTGGACGTGCGGGGCGAGATCGCCGAGCTGAAGAACACGATCAACGTGATGGTGGACCAGCTGTCCTCGTTCGCCGACGAGGTGACGAGGGTGGCCCGCGAGGTGGGCACCGAGGGGAAGCTGGGCGGCCAGGCCCAGGTGCGCGGCGTGTCGGGGACCTGGAAGGGCCTCACCGACAACGTGAACTACATGGCGTCGAACCTCACCAGCCAGGTGCGGAACATCGCCCAGGTGACGACGGCCGTCGCCCGAGGTGACCTGTCGCAGAAGATCACGGTGGACGTCAAGGGCGAGATCCTGGAGCTGAAGAACACCATCAACACGATGGTGGACCAGCTCTCGTCGTTCGCCGACGAGGTCACCCGGGTGGCCCGCGACGTGGGCACCGAGGGGAAGCTGGGCGGCCAGGCCCGGGTGAAGGGCGTGTCGGGCACCTGGAAGGACCTCACCGACTCGGTGAACATCATGGCCGACTCGCTCACCGCCCAGGTGCGCGACATCGCCCAGGTCACCACCGCCGTCGCCAACGGCGACCTGTCCAAGAAGATCACCGTGGACGTGCGGGGCGAGATCCTGGAGCTCAAGAACACCATCAACACGATGGTCGACCAGCTGTCGTCGTTCGCCGCCGAGGTGACCCGGGTGGCCCGCGAGGTGGGCACCGAGGGAAGGCTGGGCGGCCAGGCCCGGGTGAAGGGCGTCTCGGGCACGTGGGGCGACCTCACCGAGAACGTGAACATCATGGCCGGCTCGCTCACCACCCAGGTGCGGGCCATCGCCGAGGTGGCCACCGCCGTCACCCAGGGCGACCTCACCCGGTCCGTGGCCGTGGAGGCCCAGGGCGAGGTGGCCGAGCTGAAGGACAACATCAACCAGATGATCGGCAACCTGGCCGAGACCACCCGGCGCAACGAGGAGCAGGACTGGCTCAAGACCAACCTGGCCCGCATCTCCGGCCTCATGCAGGGCCAGCGGGACCTCCAGGCGGTGTCCCGCCTCATCATGTCGGAGCTCACCCCGACCGTCTCCGCCCAGCACGGTGCCTTCTTCCTCACCGACGTCACCAGCGACCAGCAGTCCGAGCTGCGGCTGGTGGCGAGCTACGGCTACAAGGCCCGCAAGAACGTCCCCAACCGCTTCAAGGTGGGCGAGTCGCTGGTGGGCCAGGCCGCCCTGGAGCGGTCGACGATCCTCGTCACCGAGGCGCCGGTGGACTACGTGAAGGTCAGCTCGGGGCTCGGGGAGGCCGCCCCCGTGAACCTCATCGTGCTGCCCATCCTGTTCGAGGAGCAGGTCCTCGGCGTGATCGAGCTGGGCGCCCTGCGCCCCTTCACCGAGGTCAACCAGACGTTCCTCGAGCAGGTCATCGAGACCATCGGCGTCGTCCTGTCGACCATCATCGCCAACACCCGCACCGAGGAGCTGCTCACCGAGTCGCAGCGCCTGGCCCAGGAGCTGCAGTCCCAGCAGGAGGAGCTGCGCCGCTCCAACGTCGAGCTGGAGTCCCAGGCGGCGTCGCTCAAGGCGTCCGAGGAGCTGCTCCAGCAGCAGCAGGAGGAGCTCCAGCAGACCAACGAGGAGCTCCAGGAGAAGGCCCGCCTGCTGGCCGAGCAGAACCGCAGCATCGAGGTCAAGAACCGCGAGATCGAGATGGCCCGCCTCGGCCTGGAGGAGAAGGCCCAGCAGCTGGCCCTCAGCTCGAAGTACAAGTCGGAGTTCTTGGCCAACATGTCGCACGAGCTGCGCACGCCGCTGAACAGCCTGCTCATCCTGGCCAAGCTGCTGGCGGAGAACCCCGACGGCAACCTCAGCGACAAGCAGGTCGAGTTCTCCCGGACGATCCACACGGCGGGAGCGGACCTACTGGAGCTGATCAACGACATCCTCGACCTCTCCAAGGTCGAGGCCGGGAAGATGGACGTGGTGCTGGGCGACGTGAGCCTCCAGCACCTGTGCGCCACCGTCGAGCAGGGCTTCCGCCCGGTGGCCGACGAGAAGCAGCTGGAGTTCACGGTCGCGCTCGAGGAGGGGACGCCCGGCCGCGTCGTCACGGACGAGCAGCGCCTGCACCAGGTGCTGCGCAACCTCCTCTCCAACGCCTTCAAGTTCACCGAGGCGGGATCGGTGTCGCTCACCATCGGGCCGGCGCCCGACGACGTCCGGTTCTCCAACCCGGCGCTCGTCGAGGCACAGCGGGTCGTGGCCTTCCGGGTGGCCGACACCGGGATCGGCATCTCCGCCGACAAGTTGCGGCTGGTCTTCGAGGCGTTCCAGCAGGCCGACGGGACGACCAGCCGCCGCTACGGCGGTACCGGGCTGGGCCTGTCGATCAGCCGGGAGATCGCCCGCCTCCTCGGCGGCGAGATCCGGGCCGCCAGCACCGTGGACGAGGGAAGCGTCTTCACCCTGTACCTCCCGGAGATCTACACGGCGCCGCTCGGGCAGCCGTCGCAGGACCGGGACGACGACCGGGGCGGCGCCGGGACCGCCGCCGCCACCCTCTCCCGGCCCGCCCCCGGGCCGGCGCCCGCCGGACGCGAGCACCGGGCGCCGGATCCCGCCGGCTCGGCGGCCGAGGTCCCCGACGACCGGGGTTCGATCCTCGACGGCGACCGCGTGCTTCTCGTGGTGGAGGGCGAAGAGGGGCTGGGCCGCACGCTGGTCGACCTCGGCCGCGAGCGGGGCTTCAAGGTGGTGGTGGCGCCGCGCGGCAGCGCCGGCGTGGCGCTGGCGGCCGACATCCGCCCCGACGCCATCGTGGTGGACGCCGAGCTCCCCTACGCCGAGGGCGACTCCGTCCTCGCCCGGTTCAAGCGGGACCCCGACCTGCGCCACGTGCCCGTCCACGTGCTCGGCCCCGAGGACGCACGGTGGCGCACGCTGCGTTCGGGCGCTTTCGGGTACACGGCCAAGCCGGCCGGCGCCGAGGCGCTGGCCGACGCCATCGACCGGCTGGGCGCCCACCTGGAGGAGGGCCGCCGCCACCTCCTCGTCATCGAGGACGACGACACCGAGCGCCAGGCCGTCGTGGCCCTGCTCGGCGCCGGCCCCATGGTCGACGTCATCGCGGTGGCGTCGAGCGAGGAGGCGGAGGCCGTCCTGGAGCGCCAGAGGGTGGACTGCGTGGTCCTCGACCTGAAGCTGCCCAAGCTGGGCGGCTTCTCGTTGCTGGAGCGCATCAAGTCGGACGAGCGGTTCCGCACCGTGCCGGTGATCGTCTACACCGGCAAGGACCTCAGCCGCCGGGAGGAGACCCGCCTCTCCAAGTACGCCGAGAGCATCATCGTGAAGGACGCCCGGTCGCCCGAGCGGCTGCTGGAGGAGGCCACCCTGTTCCTCCACCAGCCCGGTGGGCAGCTGCCCGACGAGCAACGGCAGGTGCTGGAGCAGCTGCGGAACCACGCGTCGCTGCTCACCGGCAAGCGGGTGCTCATCGTCGACGACGACGTGCGCAACGTGTTCGCCCTCACCAGCGTGCTCGAGCGGCAGGGCATGACGGTGCTGTTCGCCGAGAACGGGAAGGACGGCATCGCCACGCTCAAGCAGCACCCCGACGTCGACCTGGTGCTGATGGACATCATGATGCCGGAGATGGACGGCTACGAGACGACCGCCGCCATCCGCCGGATCCCGCGGTTCCGGAAGCTGCCGATCATCGCCCTGACGGCCAAGGCCATGAAGGGCGACCGGGAGAAGAGCATCGCCGCCGGGGCGTCGGACTACATCACCAAGCCGGTGGACGTCGACCAGCTGCTCTCCCTCATCCGCGTGTGGCTGTACGCGTAGCGGGCGGCGTCCCCCGCAAGGACGTCGAGGAGCTGGAGCTCACCCTGCTGCTGGAGGCCATCGCCGTCCACTACGGGTACGACTTCCGCGGGTACGCCCGGGCGTCGATCAAGCGCCGCATGTGGCGTCGCATGCTCGAGGAGGGCCTGGCCACGATCTCCGGCCTCCAGGAGCGGGTCCTCCACGACCCCGGGTGCATGGACCGGCTGCTGCTCGACCTGTCCATCAACGTGACGTCCATGTTCCGCGACCCGAGCTTCTGGGCCGCGCTCCGCGACCGGATCGTGCCCATCCTGCGCACCTATCCGTACATCCGCGTCTGGAACCCGGGCTGCTCGACGGGCGAGGAGACCTACTCGCTCGCCATCCTCCTCCGCGAGGAGGGCCTGGAGAGCCGGGCCCGGATCTACGCCACCGACATCAACGCCACCGTGCTCGACCAGGCCCGCGAAGGGTCGTTCCCGCTCGAGCGGATGCGGGAGTTCACGGCCAACTATCTCGCCTTCCGCGGGCGGGCTTCGTTCTCGGACTACTACAAGGTCTACGGCGACCGGGCCCGCTTCGACCCCACGCTGGTGGAGAACTGCGTGTTCGCGCAGCACAATCTGGTGTCGGACGACTCGTTCAACGAGTTCAACCTGATCGTGTGCCGCAACGTGATGATCTACTTCGACAAGACGCTGCAGGACCGGGTCCACGACCTGTTCCACCGGAGCCTGTCGCGCTCGGGCGTCCTCGCCCTGGGTCACAAGGAGTCGATCCGGTTCACCTCGCACGCCGGCACCTACGAGGAGCTCGACGCCCAGGAGAAGCTGTACCAGAGGAGGCGGTGATGGCGCTGCGCCTCGCCGTCGTCGGCGGGTCGTGGGGCGGCCTCGACGCCCTGGGGCGGCTGCTCGGGGCGCTCGAACCGTCGGGGTTCGCCGTCGCCGCCGCCCTCCACCGGTCGGCCAGCGGGCCCGAGGGTGCCCTGGTCAGCTACCTCCGCTCCCGCTCGCGCCTGCCCGTCGCGGAGGCGGAGGACAAGCAGGCGATCGAGCCGGGCCACGCCTACCTGGCGCCCGCCGACTACCACCTGCTGGTGGAGCCCGGGCGCTTCGCCCTCTCCATCGACGCCCCCGTGCTGTTCAGCCGCCCGTCGATCGACGTGCTGTTCGAGTCGGCGGCCGACGCCTACGGCGACGAGGCGGCCGCGGTCGTCCTCACCGGCGCCAACGAGGACGGCACCGCCGGGCTGCGGGAGGTCAAGCGCCGGGGCGGCGTCGCCCTCGTGCAGGACCCGGCCACCGCCGTCCGGGGCGAGATGCCGCAGGCCGCCATCGCCACCGGCCTGGCCGACCACGTGCTCCCGGTCGAGGAGATCGCCGCCCGCCTCAACGGCCTGGCGGTGCCCGCCTCGGCGCCGGGCGGGGCACGACGAGGCACCCGATGACGGTGGGCGCCCCCGACCGGTCGGCGCTGCTGCTGGTGGACGACCGGCCCGGGAACCTCCTCGCCCTGGAGGCCGTCCTGGCGCCCCTCGGGCGGCGGATGCTCCGGGCCCGTTCGGGCGAGGAGGCGTTGCGCCACCTGCTCACCGACGACGTGGCGGTCATCGTGCTGGACGTCCAGATGCCCGGCCTCGACGGGTTCGAGACGGCGGAGGAGATCAAGCAGCGCGAACGGACGGCGGACATCCCGATCATCTTCCTCACCGCCATCAGCCAGGACCTCGCCCACCGCCTCCGGGGCTACGGCGCCGGTGCGGTGGACTACATCTTCAAGCCCGTCGAGCCCGAGGTCCTGCGCGCCAAGGTCGGCGTGTTCCTCGAGCTCCACCTGAAGACCCGCCAGCTGCGGGAGCAGGCCGAGCAGCTGGCCCGCAAGTCGGCCGACCTCGAGCGCTCCAACCGGGACCTCGAGCAGTTCGCGTACATCGCGTCGCACGACCTCCAGGACCCGCTGCGGGTGGTCGCCGGGTTCGTGGAGCTGCTGCGCGACCGGGTGGCGGGCGGCGACGACCCCGAGGCCACCGAGTGGATGGACCTGGTGACCGCCACCGTGGGGCGGATGTCGGCGCTGCTGTCGGACCTGCTCGCCTACGCCCGGGCCGGCGCCGACGGCTCCAAGCCCGAGCCGATCGACCTCGACGCCGCCCTCGCCACCGCCCTCGACAACCTGGGGCCGGCGATCGAGGAGGCCGGGGCGGCCATGCGCTGCTCCGCCCTGGGGATGGCCGAGGGCCGGCCCGCGGAGGTCGTCCAGGTGCTCCAGAACGTGGTCGCCAACGCCGTCAAGTTCCGGCGGGCCGACGTCGCCCCGTCGGTCGAGATCGCCTCCTCGAGGACGGGAGCCACCGTCACGGTCAGCGTGCGCGACAACGGGCGGGGCATCGCCCCGGGCGACGCCGAGCGGGCGTTCCAGGTCTTCGAGCGCCTCGACGGCGAGCCGTACCCGGGAACCGGTCTCGGCCTGGCGGTGTGCCGGAAGCTCATGGAGCGGTCCGGGCAGCGCATCTGGGTGGAGCCGAACGAGGGGCCGGGCGTCACCGTGCGGTTCACCCTGCCGACGGCGCCGGCGTGACCGGCCCGGGCTACGGCGACGTGCCGGCGGCCATCCTCCTGGTGGACGACCACCCGGAGAACCTCGTCGCCCTCGAGGCCGTGCTGGCGCCGCTCGGGAGCACCCTCCTGCGGGCCGGGTCGGGCGAGGAGGCGCTCAAGCACCTCCTCGTCCACGACGTGGCGCTCATCGTCCTCGACGTCCAGATGCCGGGGATGGACGGCTTCGAGACGGCCGCCCGCATCAAGGAGCGCGAGCGGACGGCGGAGATCCCGATCATCTTCCTCACCGCGTACAGCACCGAGACGGCGTCGGCCGTGCAGGGCTTCTCGTCGGGAGCCGTCGACTACGTCACCAAGCCGTTCGACCCCGGGCTCCTGCGGGCCAAGGTCGAGGTGTTCGTGGAGCTGCACCAGAAGACCGTCCAGCTGCGCCGCCAGGCCGAGCTGCTGGCCCACCGCCTCGACCAGCGCTTCGAGACCGAGGCCCACCGGCTGCGCAAGCTGGCGGACGCGGCCGTGGTCATCAACTCGACGCTGTCGCTCCGGGAGATCCTGCGGGTGATCAACGACAGCGCCCGAGAGGTGATCGGCGCCCACTGCGCGGAGACGGCCATCACCGCGGCCCGCGACGCCCACGGCGCCGAGCGCTCCCGGTCCGTGTCGTCGAAGTACGCCGGGCGGGCGGAGGCGGGCGGCACCGATCGCCTCTCGGAGTTGTACCGGGTGGTCTGGGAGCGCAACGAGCCCGTGCGGATGACCAAACGTGAGATCGCCGAGGCCTTCTCGTCGCTCGGAGTGGGCGTCGTCGAGGCCGGCCACCCCATGCTGGAGGGGTGGCTGGCCGTTCCCCTCACCGGGCGCACGGGCCGGACCCTGGGCCTGATCCAGGTGGCCGACAAGGTGGACGGCGATTTCACCGAGGGCGACGAGGTCGTGCTCGTCCAGCTGGCCCAGCTGGCGGCCGTCGCCATCGAGAACGCCGAGCGCTACGAGCAGGAGCACCGGATCGCCGAGACGCTCCAGCGGGGGCTGCTCCCCGACAAGCTCCCGTCGGTCCGCGGCCTCGCCCTCGACCCCGCCTACCTGCCCGGAAGCACCGGCATGCAGGTGGGCGGCGACTGGTACGACGTGTTCGTCCTCGACGACGACCGCGTCGCCCTGGCCGTGGGCGACGTCATCGGTCGGGGGACCCGGGCCGCTGCGCTCATGGGCCAGCTGCGGACCGCCATGCGCGCCTATGCCGTGCTGGGCCTGGGGCCCACGGACCTGATGACCAGCCTCGACCGCCTCCTGCAGGGCATGAGCTCTTCGTCCATGGCCACGGCGATATACGTGGTGCTCGACCTCGAGACCCGCGTCCTCGAGGCGGTGAGCGCCGGCCACCCGCCGGCGCTCCTGGCGACGCCGTCGGCGCCGGCCCGCTACCTCGACCTCGACCCCAACGTGCCCCTCGGCGTCCTCTCCTCGCCGTCCTACCAGTCGACCAAGGTCGAGCTCGACCCGGGGTCCCTGCTGGTGTTCTTCACCGACGGGCTGGTCGAGACGTCCACCCTTCCGCTCCAGTTAGGCCTCGACCGGCTGGCGTCGGTCGTGCAGGACCTCGTCACCGCCGGGGCGGGAGTGAGCGGCCTGTGCGGGCGCATCATCGAAGCCATGGTCCCCGAGCCGTCGCAGGACGACATCGCCCTCCTCGCCGCCCGGGTCGAGTGAGGCGCAGGGTACGGGCGGCGCCGGGCGAGACACCCCTCAGCCGGGGGCGGGCCACGACGGCGGCCGGGGCGGTCCTGCGGTGATCCGCGCCCGAGCCGCTTCCACTCCCGGGCCGTCGTGAGACCGCAGCCGTTCCGGCGGCAGGAAGGGGCGCTATCCGCCCTGATCTGCCGCCGGAGCGGCCCAGCTTCTGCGGCGGCTCCCGCGGGCGTACGCCGGTGGACAGTCCACGCCGATCGTCCGGGGCGAAGGTCAGGCGCCGGGCACCGGCGCCGCCAAGGTGGCGGGCGGCACCGTCGACGTAGCCGGGGCGGCGGGCGGGGGCGCGGTGGTGGCCGGAACGGCGGCCGCCGGAGCGGGCGGCGTGGGCGCCGGTGCCGCGGGCGGCGCCGGTGCCGGTGGCGGCGGGACCGAGGCGACGAGGAGATCGGCGTAGGCGTTGGCGCCGGGACCGGACATGGTTCGGAAGTGGGTGCCGTCGCTCTGGAACCACTCGCGATGGCCCTCGCTGGCGGCGTACCAGTCCACCAGCCTCACGCGCGGGTGGCGGGCGGGGGCCTCGGCGAGGAGCTGGTTGACCGATGCCGCCCACGCCGTGTGGGCCCGCACGTTGACGAGCAGGACGGGCACGGCGGCGGGCGCCTCGGCCACCACCGCGTCGATGTCGGCCGGAGTGACCGGCCCGTTGGTGCCGAGGTGGACGACCACGACGGACCCCAGCGTCCCGGCCTCGCGCATGGCTCGGACGACGCCGGCGGCGTCCCGGAACTGGCGGTTCATCACCGCGTCGATGAAGGCGGTCGGCCCGAGCCGGTCCCGCAGGGCGCCGGCCGCGCTCACCATGATCGAGTCGCCGACGGCCGTGACGGTGGGCGCCGGCGCCGGCTGGGGGGCGGCGGCCGCGGGCGCCGGCGCGGGCGCGGTCGCCGGTGCCGGCTGCGGTTCCGGCGCGGTGGCGGGCGGCGGGGCGTCCGTCGACGGCGGCGCCGTGGGAGGCGGCAGGGTCGTGGTGGGAGCGGCCGTGGTGGGAGGCACCGTCTCGGGGACGGTGGGCGCCGGCACCGGGGGGCGCTGGGCGGCGAGCACCTGCTGGCCGGCCCGCAGGGTCTCGGCCAGGGGGTCGGTGCGGGGCAGGTGCAGGAACAGCCCGAACACACCGCCGGCGGCGACGGCGGCCGCCACCCAGCCGACGGGGCCCGATCGGCGCCGGACCGGATCGGGAACGGGCCCAGTCCGGCTGGCGGCGAGCATCGGACGCTCGATCAGCCCGTAGGACACCGCGCCCAGCACCAGGGCGACCGCCAGCGACACCGCGCCGGCGACGGCGGGGTGCCAGTCCACGTCGATGCCCGGGCGCAGGAGGGCGACCGCCGGCCAGTGCCACAGGTAGATGCCGTAGGAACGCCGGCCCAGCCAGCGCAGCCGCCGGTTCCCGAGCACCGCCGCCACCGGGCCGGGTCGCAGGGCGGCGGCGATGACGGCGGCCGTGGCCGCCTGGGTGGTGAGGAAGGCCAGCGGATAGGAGAAGCGCCCCTGGTCGCCGGCCGCCAGGTAGAGCGCCAGCAGGGCGGCCAGGCCCACGGCGCCCACGACGGCGATGCGGGCGCGGCGCGGCGGCGGGACGTCGGGGGCCCGCCGGCGCTGCTGGTGGAGGAGGGCGAGCAGCACCCCGGCGAGCAGCGCCCCGAGGCGGGCGTCGGTGCCGTAGTAGGCCCGCGACGGGTCGGCGCTGCGGTAGAGCTGGGCCATGGCGCCGGCCGAGAGCACGACGCCCGCCAGCAGGGCCCGGGCCGCCACGGCACGACGACGGCGCGCCACCCACGCCACCACGAACGGGCACAGCACGTAGAACTGGAGCTCGACGGCGACGGACCACAGGTGGCGGACCAGCGAGGGCCGGCCCTGGCGGTCGAAGTAGGAGGCCTGGTCGGCGATCAGGTGCCAGTTCGTGAGACCGAGGACGGACGACACCAGGTCGCCGCCCAGGCGGTGGGCGTCGTCGGGGGCGACCACCGGGCCGGCGACCAGGAGGACCGCCACGAGCACGCCGAGGGCGGGCGCCATGCGCCGGGCCCGGCGGCGGAAGTAGGCCATGGCGTCGATGGCACCGGTACGGGCGTGCTCGTCGAGCAGCAGGGTCGCGAGCAGGTAGCCCGAGAGCACGAAGAACGTCTCCACCCCGAGGAACCCGCCGGGGGCGGCGTTGGGGGCCAGGTGGTACGCCAGCACGGCGAGCAGGGCCACGCCCCGGAGGCCGTCCAGGGGCGCGACGCGGCGGCGGGGCACCGCCGGCGCCACGGGCGCCCCGGGCTCGGGCGCGCCGGCGCCGGTTGGGGAAGTGTGTGACAGAACCGCCGTCGACACCGGCTCAAGCGTAAGAGACGCGGTGCGGACGGGGGAAATGGGAACGCCCGCTTCCTCGCACGCGACGTCGGCACCGCGGTCGCGCGGGGCATCATCGGGCCATGGCCACCGAGCTGCTCTACCTCCGCGACGCCGCCTTGCGGGTGTTCGAAGCCACCGTCGTGGCAACCGGCGACGACGGCGTCGCCCTCGACCGCACCGCGTTCTACGTCACCGGCGGCGGCCAGCCCCACGACACCGGCGTCCTGCGGTGGGACGGCGGCGCGGCGCCCGTGGTGGACGTGCGCAAGCGGGGGGACGTGGCCTGGCACACCCTCGACGGCCCCGTGCCGGCCGTCGGCACGAGGCTGCACGGCGAGCTCGACTGGGACCGCCGGCACGCCCTGATGCGGACCCACACCGCCCTGCACGTGCTGTGCGGGGTCATCTGGAACCGGTGGGGCAAGGCCGTCACGGGAGGCGACATGCAACCGCTGGCCGCCCGCATGGACTTCGAGTTCGACCCCCTGCCCGAGGGCTTCGCCGCCGAGGTGGAGCAGCTGGTTAACGCCGAGCTCGCCGCCGGCCGGCCCGTGGAGGTGTCGTTCCTTCCCCGGGGGGAGGCGATCGGCGACGCCGACCTCATCCGAACCAAGGTGAACCTGGTCCCCGATTCGGTGACCGAGATCCGGGTGGTCGACATCGTCGGCCTCGACAAGCAGGCCGACGGCGGGACCCACGTCGACCGCACCGACGAGGTCGGCCGGGTAAGGGTGGTCAAGACGGAGTCGAAAGGCAGGGGCAACAAGCGCATCCGCATCGAGGTGCTGGACGCCTGAGCGCTCAGCGGTCGCCGTCGTCGGGCTCCCGAGCTGCGGCGGCGGCGGGCTCCGGGGTTGCGCCGGCCCCTTCGGAGGCGGGTTTACGGGCCCGCACCAGGAACACGGCGACGGCGGCCGCCAGGGTGACCAGGCTGGTCCAGATGTTGATCCGCAGGCCGAGGAGCCGGCTGGCCGGGTCGATGCGGAGGGCCTCGACCCACAGCCGCCCCAGGGCGTACCCGCCCACGTAGAGGACGAACAGCTGGCCCCGCCGCAGCCGCCCGGTGCGGCCCAGCCGAACGAGGAGGGCGGCGAGCGCCAGGTTCCAAACCGCCTCGTACAGGAACGTCGGGTGGTACGTGGCGATGTCCTTCATGCCCGCCGGGCGGTGCTCGGGGTCGATGCGGACGGCCCACGGCAGGTCGGTGGCGCGCCCGTACAGCTCCTGGTTGAACCAGTTCCCGAGCCGGCCCACGGCCTGGGCGACGGGTATGGCAGGGGCGGCGGCGTCGAGGAGCGCGGGCACGTCGAGCCCGCGCCGCCGCGCCACCACCACGCCGACCACGACGCCCGCCAGCAGTCCGCCCGGTATGCCGAGGCCGCCCTCCCACACCTTGAACACCCGCCACCAGTCGCCCTGGAACCGCCGGTAGTCGGTGGCGACGTGGTAGAGGCGGGCGCCGACCAGGCCGGCGGGGACGGCCCACCCGGCGACGGAGGCCACCGCGTCGGCCTCGCCGCCGAGCCGGCCGAAGCGCCGCTGGGCGATCCACACGGCGAGCACCACGCCGGCGGCGATGGCCAGCCCGTAGGCCCGCAGCTGGAGCGGGCCGACCCCGATGCTCGGTCCGGACGGGCTGGGGATGGAGGCGACCAGCCGCGCCGCCACGCCGCCGGCGGCCAGCCCCGTCATCGGGCCGAACCTACTCGGCAGCCCGGCCGTCCCGGTGGCACGGCGGAGCACGCCCCCGTCGAGCAGCCCACGACGGCCCTCGGGGCGGGCGAGCCCGGTGCCCGAGCGGGGCCTCGGGGGTCAGGACACCCAGTCGCGCCGCATGGCCTCCGCCACCGCGGCTGACCGGTCGTTCACGCCGAGCTTGCGGTAGAGCCGGTTGAGGTGGCTCTTGACCGTCGCCTCCGAGAGGTACAGCCGGGCCGCCACCTCCTTCGACGTCGCGCCGTCGACCAGGTGGCGCAGGATCTCGCTCTCACGAGGCGACGGCACCGTGTCGGATTCCTCGGCCCGCGCTCGCACCGCCTCCACCAGGCACTGCTCCGCGGCCGGCGAGAAGGCGGTCCCGCCACAGCCCACCCGGCCGAGAGCGTCGAGGACGGCCTCACCCGGCTCCTGCTTCACCAGGAACCCGTGCGCGCCCACCGCCACCGCCGAGTGGACGACGTCGGGGTCGACGACGCCGGCGAGGACCACGACCCTGGTCGCCGGGCTCGCCTCCATCACGCTCTGGAGGAGGTCGACGCCTCGCTTGGCGGCCAGGAAGTACCCGACCAGGGCGACGTCGGGCCGGACCGCGGTACACACCTCGACCGTCGACGGCCCGTCCGACGCGGTGCCCACCACGGTGAACCGGGCGTCCGCCTCCAGCCGCCGGCACAGGGCCTCGACGTACAGCGGGTAGTCGTCGGCCACCACGACGGTGATGGGGATACCGTCTCCGCTGCTCCGCATCGTCCTCCCGTTGCACCGCCGCCGCCGGCAGCGCCCCTCCGGGAGCCGTCGGCCTCGGGGACCTCGCCCTTTCCGGCGGGATCGCGGCCTACGTTAGGGCTGCGGCGTCGCTCCTGCCACCGCGCAGGGGACGTCGAGCACTCCTGCGTCGATCACCGACGGGACCACCGACGCCACGACGGGAGCCAGGACGCTGTCGAGCACCGGCTGGGCGGCGTCCACGACGACCGGCTCGGGCACCGGGACGCGCCCGCACGCCAGGTCGACGGCGAGGGCGGTCGGGACGACCGCCGGCGCCGGTCCCCCGTCACCGGCCGCCGCCCCGGCGGGGACCGCCGTGGGCTCCGGTTCCGGGACCGTCGTCGCCGCGTCCTGCTCGGCCTCTCCTGCCCCCGGCGACCCGGTGGCCGTCGTGCCCACGGGCGCCGCCGGGTTCCCAGCGGAGACAGGGCCCGAGAGGAGCGGCGGCGGCGCGTCGTTCCCGGGCAGGGTGGCCGCGGCCGTCACCGACCCGGCCGCCACGGCGGCGGCGAGCGACGCCGCCCGCCAGTGCCGGGCCAGCCACGCCCACACCAGGCCGACGGCGGCGGCGGCCCCCACCACGCCCGGCCGAACCGAGCCGCCCTCGGCTCCGGCCGACGCGAGCTGAGCTCGCAGGCCGGTGCGCGCCCGCCGGATCAGGCTCTCGGCGGCGTCCTCGGTCAGGCCCAGCCGGCTGGCCACGACGGCGACGGGGGGGACGCCGTCGGAGGCCAGGACCGAGGCCAGCGCCGCCCGCTGGCGGTCGGGCAGGCCCCGCACGCCGTGCAGGACGTCGGAGTACAGCTGAGCTCCCTCGTGGCGCTCGTCGGCTCGGCACGGGGTGGGACGGTCGAGCCTCGTCTCCTCCACGGGGACGGCCCGGCGCCGGCGCACCTCGTCGACGGCCAGGTTGTGGGCGACGCGGCGGACCCACGCGCCGACCACCACCTCACCGGGCTGGCGCAGCCGGATGACGAGGCGGACGAACACCTCCTGGACGAGGTCGTTCTCCTCCTGGGAACGGCCGACCACCCGCCGGATCGCAGACCGCACGTCGCGGTCGTGGACGGCGGCCAGGTCGGCGATGGCTGAGTTGGAGAGGCCTCGGCCCTCGAGGGGCGACGGGAACGTCGGCTGCGTCATCGTCTTCGTCCTTTTGCGCGGAACGCCCCTTGTGTCGGTCGACGGGCCGCCCGGCTCGAGCAGAAAGCGCCGTTCGGGCCGGTCGATGGCCGATCGGATGTCGTCCGCCCGGCGGCGGCCGCGATCGGGCCGCCGGTGGAGGTGCCACGCGCCTCGAGCCGGCGCCGGAAGGCCCCGAGGTGCCGGAGTCGCCGGCCGGCCGGCCGGACTCATCGCCGTCCCGGCCCGTCGGCGTTCGGGCCGCCGCGTGGCTATCGCCGCCAGCGGCCCCACGTCCTGGTGTAGGAGCCGGCGTTGGTGGCGGGAAGGACCACGGGCAGCGCCCGTCCCCCGGCCCCCCACACGGCGACCGGTGCGCCCGGCTCGGGGTGGCCGGCCACCACGACGGGCACCGGCTCGCCGCCGGGCCCCGACAGCCGCCGGCGGAGCATCACCCCGCACACCACTCCGCCGTCGAGGTCGCTGACGACGATCTCGCCGCTGCGCTCGCCGACCCGGGCGAGGGCCGCCCACCACGGCCCTTCGGCGGCCACCGCCCGGTTGCGACGCCACGACCGCCACCGGGTGGCCACCAGCCCGGCGGCGGCGAACGCCGGGAGTGCGACCCACGCGACAGGCTCCACGGCATCGTAGGGCTCGGCGTCCAGGCGGGCGCGTGCCGGGTCGTCGGGGTCCAGGCGAAGCGGGTACCGGGTCCCCTTCGGGTAGTCGCCGGCGAAGTCGGCCGGCGCCCGGGTGACCCGCGTGGCGCCGTCGTCCTCGTACCGCAGCACGACGGTGTCGTCCGCCCCCTCGTGGGCCACCACCTCGCCGACCACGGGCCGGCCCTGCGTCGCCACGACCTGCGCGTCGGCGCGGTTCACCAGCGTCGTCACCACGGTGATCGCCAGGACCGCCACGCAGGCGGCCAGCGCCGCCAGCTCCGGCCCGAGAGCGGGGACCACGCCGGACGGGCGCCTCGGCGCCGGGCGCTCCCCCGCCGCCAGCCGGTCGGCCGGGCGGACGGGGCCGGCGGGGCGGGGGTGGACCGCACGGCGCGACGCCCGGCCGGCGGGCCACAGGATCGTCTCGCCGCTGCGGGCCACCACCCGCCCGAGAGGACGCGGGAAGCCCTTCGCCTGCACCCCGAAGACGTGGTCGGCGAGGCGGGCGCCGCCCGTGGTGAGCACCGGGACCGTGCAGACCGGCAGCGCGTGCTCCGGGGCGTCCAGCGGATAGAGGTGGAGGTCGCAGCGGAACCGGCGTCCGGGCGAGGGCGTGACGGCGCCGGCCATCGCGAAGCCGGGAGACAGCGCCGCCGCCAGCCGTTCGCTCCGCCACACCCCGTACCGGCGGGTCAGCGCCGGCAGGGTGGTGCCCGCCAGCCACGCCAGGTAGACGGCGGCGTTGGTGTGCCACGGCATCACGTCGCCGGCCGCCGAGGCCGCCAGCGGGTCGTCGCGGTCGGCCACGAGACGGATGGTCCCGCCGGGCGCCGGGGCCAGGTCGGCGTCCCAGACGTAGACCTCGGCGGTGACCTCCTGCTCGGTCACCGGGTGGGTGTAGCGGACCTCCAGGGCTCCGCCGGTCGTCTCCTCGACGACCCGGCCGTCGACCGCCACCTCGTCGGGCCGGTCGACCCGCTCGGGTCGGGACGCGGGCAGGTCCTCGGTGACGAAGGACCACCCGAACAGCGCCAGCGCGGCGACGGGCAGCCACAGTGCGGTGTTTCGGTGGCGGGCGACGGCCGGTGGCCGCTCCCGCCTGGTCACTGCCGGGCGGGCACCTCGGGTGCGGCGGACGGCTCGTCGGCCGTGGTGGTCGACCGCTCGGACGCGGCGGCGGGCGCCTGGACCACCGGCTCGGCGGCGGGCGCCGTGTCACGAACCAGGCGGTGGTCCCAGCGGACCAGGGGCACCTGGCGCATGGCGAGCCACCCGCTGAGGACGAGGGCGACGAGGAACGCGCCGGCGATGAAGCCACCCCGGACGGGCGAGTGGGCGGCGTCGATCAGCCCGATGACCCCGCCGAGCGCCGCGCAGGCGACGGTGAGCAGCGGCGCGCCGGCCCAGCCCCGGACCAGGCCGACGGCGGACGTGACCACGCCGAGGATCGCGATCCCGGCCAGGGTCTGGACCCACGCCCGGTGCTCCGGGCACAGGGCGTCGGTGAACATGAAGACGGAGAACACGACGCCGAGCGTGGCGGCGGCCGCCGTCCACACCGCGGCCGACGGGGCGGGCGGCGGGCGACCCGGCCCCTCCTGGTCCGTCCATGCGAGCACCTGCGTCGAGCGCCATTCGGGCCGAGCCATCTTGCCCACTCCTCACGTCCGGTTGCCTGCCGTCAAGCGTACCGGGCGGGGGCGGTCCTTCGGCGCCGGGTCCCCCTCCGCCGCTGCCTCCCGTCACGCCGGGCCGCCCGGGACATCGTCCTCGTGGACGAGACCTCGAGCACCCGCGCCTGGTGGTTGAGCAGTGACTCCGCCCGCTTGGGCAGGGTGATGTCCCGGGCGACGACGGACGCGCCCACGACCCGGCCGGACTCATCGGGCATGGGGGCGATGGTCAACGCCACCTGGACCGACGTGCCGTCGGGGCGGGGCCGACTCGTCTCGTAGTGTCGATCCGCTCGCCCCTGACGACGCGCTCCAGGGCCCTCGCCACGTCGGCCGCCCAGTCGGCGGGCAGCACCTCCCACATGTTGCGGCCCACGGCCCGCTCAGCGGGAAGGTGGTAGAGCTGCTCGGCGGCGGGGTTCCAGTGGGTGATCTCCCCGTCGACGGAGTAGCCGGTGAGAGCGTCTCCCGACGAGGCCACGATCACCGCGGCGTGGCGCACCGAACCGGCGTCACCCGGCCCGACGGAGTGGAACAGCCGCAACACGCCCGGCCGATCGCCGGCCCGCTCTGCGGTGGCGGCGGCGAGCCAGACCAGGCATCGCACCGCCATCACGCCGCCTCCGCCCGTGCGGAGCCGCTGGCGTGCCTGGTAGGGCCCGATCTCACCGTCCAGCAGCCGGCGAAGCAGGCTCTCGTCCTCGGCTGCATCCCGGGGATCGAGCAGGTCGCCGATCCCGCCCTGGAGCAGCTCGGCCTCGTCGCGGCCGACCGCCGTGCACAGGTGGTGGTTCACTCCGAGGAGCACGCCCGACGGGTCGCTGAGGGCCATGGGCGTCGGGATGGCGCCCATCAGGCCCCAGGCCGGGTTGTCCGGCGATGGAGTGCCGCCCACCCTGCGCCGCCTCCTTCCGCACGGCACCCACGAAGACCCGTGCCGCTCTGTCTGAATAGACCGTTAAGTCTACCTGTATCTGTCAGGGACCGTTTCGGTGCGTGCCGGCGGCGGCGGTCGGCGCCCGATCGCCGGCCAGGGCACCCTGCCCTTCAGGCCGTGCTCAGGGCTAGTGCCGCGTCAGGCAACCTTGGCCTTGCAGATCCACCACCGTGGAGTCGCGATGGCGCACGCT